>PCSG01000029.1:0-3571 GCA_002772195.1 Desulfobacterales bacterium CG23_combo_of_CG06-09_8_20_14_all_51_8
GACCGAGCTTTGATGGTCCGTGACATTCATCCCGTCCACCTTGTCCTTGAGCAGCTCGATGTGGTGTTTCATGTTCTCCAGATTGGTTCCCTTGGACGGGGCCGCCTCACAGGTCACCACGAACTTTCCTGAATCCAGGGCTTTTTTAAATGCGGAGGGCATGGGCTTTTCCTTTCATGACAATTTAAATAACGAACCGGTTTTCACGCATCCCTTATCTCATGAATGCCTTATACAGTTGGGATTCTGAATTTCCCGGGATTGGGTTCGCCCAGATGGTTTCTGGGTTTCTGATATTTTCGCATGGAATCAATGCGGCCGAGGGCCTTTAAGCGGTTATAAATGGCTGTCCATGCACAGTCCTTATTGCTGTCGATCTCGCATTTCCCGTTATTGGTGCCGCCGCAGGGCCCGTTCACCAGCCCCTTGTGGCAGGCGGTCACCGGGCAGATACCGCCGGTCTCGCCGATAATGCAGGTACCGCACTGGGTGCAGACTTCGTTAAATTCCCCAAAGGCGGTTTCCTTGCCGATAAACATTGTGTTTAACGCCGGTATCACGAGTTTTCCGATCTGGTGGGCGATGGTCTGGACCCCGAACGCGCAGGTCATGATCAAAAGGGCATCTGACTGCTTGATCCCGGACTGAATGTCCTTTAATATTTCACGGGTGAGGTTATCACAGGCCACGGGCACCACGGTTGTCCCGGTCACCACTTTTCCTTTCTCGGACAATGCCCCCCGCATGGCCTCCACCTCCGGGATGCCGCCGGTGTGCGTCAGGGTGACGCAGGTTCCACAACCCATGATAAACACTCTGCCCATGCCTTCGAGCAGGCGTTCGATCTCTTCCATTGGTTTTTGCTGAGTGATGGAGCGAATCATATATTAGTCTCCTCTTTTTTCCAGATCGCATCTGAGACAGCGCCGGGATTCAAAATGGGCCTCCTCGGCGGAAAATCCTTTTTCAACTTCCCGGAAATCCCGAATCCGCTTTTCAGGGGCTTCCATTTCAATTTTAACCCGGGCTCTCGCTTCGGTGGATTCCTCTTCCAGGGCCAGTCCGGTATCCTGTTCGCAAACGGTTTTTTCATCCGGTATGTAAATCCGGGTCTGGTCTCCGGACAGGTATTTGTCAATGGCCAGGGCCGCGCGACGGCCGGAGGAGATGGCCCGGATCACAAAGGTCGGACCGGTGGTGAAATCCCCTCCCGCGAATACGCCGGGCACGTTTGTGGCCAGGGTGTTTCCATCCACCGCCAGGCTTCCCCAGAGGGCCCTTTCCAGCTGGCTGTCTTCCGGCAGGAACGACATGTCCGGGGCCTGGCCGATGGAAATGATGATATTGTCGGTGTCTACAAACTGAGTGTCGTCCAAATCGCATTCGGGATTGAATTTCCCGTTCTGATCAAACACATTAACGCACCGGGTAAAACTCATGCCGCTGATTTTGCCTTCTTTGTTGAAAATTCGGGCCGGAGACCACGAAGGATTGAGCACCACCCCTTCTTCAAGGGCCTCTTCCACATCCTTGTCCCATGCCGGCATTTCCTCCCGGCTTTCCAGACAGAAAACCTGAACATCGCCCGCGCCGCACCGGAGAGCGGTCCGGGCCACGTCCATGGCGACATTTCCGCCGCCGATGACGATGGTTTTCCCGGCAAGTCGCATATCCCCGCCGGTCCGGACGCAGCTTAAAAACTGAAGCCCGTAATAAAGCCCTTCGCAGTCTTCGGCTTCCCCGGGAATGCCGATATGCTTGCTGGCCTGGGCTCCGGAAGCGATGAACACCGCCTTAAACCCTTCCTTCATGAGGTCGTTTAACGTGTGGTTGGCGTCAATGGGCGAACTGTACATGATTTTGACGCCGCTGTTTTCAATGTACCGGACCTCTTCCTCGATCACCTGCCGGGGCAGGCGGAACTCCGGAACGGAAATGCCCAGCATCCCCCCGGCCAAGGGTTGAGCTTCGAACACGGTGGTAGCATAGCCCATTTTGGCAAGATAATAGGCGCAGGTGAGGCCGGCGGGACCGGCCCCCACCACCGCTATTTTTTCTTCCCGGGTAACGGGATATGGGTCTCTTTCAACGCCCATGTGTTCGAAATACCAGTCCGAAGCGAATCGCTTAAGGGCCCGGATAGCCACGGGCTCGTCCAGCTCGCCCCGGCGGCACTTGAACTCGCAGGGATGAATGCAGATCCGGCCGCAGACCGCTGGAAAAGGGTTTCTTTCCCGGATGATATCCACGGCCTGCTGGTAGTTGCCTTTGGCGATGGCCGCCACATAGTTGGGCACGTCGATGCCTGCCGGACAGGCATGCTGGCAGGCGGATATGACCATGGAATCGCAGACGGCTCCCGCGCACCGGTGCTCATTGATATGGTCTTCATATTCCTTTAGAAAATATTTCAGCGTGGACAGGGCCGGCTTGGGGCATGCCTGGCCCAGGCCGCAGAGAGAGGCTTCGGTAAGCGTCTGACCGATGGACTTGATGGTTTCGATATCCTCAATTTTCCCATCGCCCCGGGTAATGCGCGTCAGGATTTCCAGAAGCTGGGTGGTCCCCAGGCGGCAGGGTGCGCATTTCCCGCAGGATTCCGACTGGGTGAAACTTAAGAAAAACCGGGCGATTTCCACCATACAGTTATTTTCATCCAGCACCACCATGCCGCCGGAGCCCATGATCGCCCCGATCCGCTGCAAAGTGTCATAATCGAGGGGCAGGTTTAAAAACTGCGCCGGAACGCAGCCGCCGGCCAGCCCACCCATCTGAACTGCCTTGAACTTCCGGCCTTTGGGAATGCCGCCGCCGATATCAAACACCACCTCCCGGATGGTCGCGCCGATGGGGACTTCCACTAGGCCGGTGTTGTTCACCTTGCCCGCCAGGGAAAATATTTTGGTGCCCCGACTGTTTTCCGTGCCCACCTGAGCGTACCATTCCCATCCGTTTTTAATGATCAGGGGAACATTGGCGAAGGTTTCCACATTATTGATGTTGGTGGGCTTTTCATCCAAACCGGCCTGGGCCGGAAACGGCGGCCGGGGACGGGGCATCCCCCGCTTTCCTTCGACAGATGCCATCAAAGCGGTTTCCTCGCCGCAGACAAAGGCTCCGGCCCCCATTTTCAGTGAAAGATGAAAATTAAATCCCGTGCCGAGAATATTTTCTCCAGTCAGTCCAAGGGCTTCGGTCTGGGCGATGGCCAGTTTCAGGTGCTCCACGGCAATGGGATATTCCTCCCGCACATAGATGATGCCGTATTCCGAGCCCATGGCGTAGGCCCCGATGATCATTCCTTCGATAACCGCATGGGGATCGCCTTCTAACATCGCACGATCCATAAACGCGCCGGGATCTCCTTCATCGGCATTGCAGATGACATATTTCGGAAATGTGGGCGTCTGGCGGGCAAACCCCCATTTCAGGCCGGTGGGAAACCCGGCCCCACCCCGGCCTCTCAGCTTCGATGCCTTCACCTCTTCAATGACCTGCTCCGGCGTCATCCGGGAAAGGGCCTTGACCAGGGCCTTGTACCCGTCCGCCGCCAGGTAATGTTCGATGCGGG
>PCSG01000029.1:3586-13054 GCA_002772195.1 Desulfobacterales bacterium CG23_combo_of_CG06-09_8_20_14_all_51_8
TCTGATTCCGGTAAAACACCGGCTTGGCGGTCTTGGGGTCTTTATAGGCCAGCCGCTCGATGAGCTGATTATTGACCAGGGTCCGGGCGACGATTTCCGGCGCGTCGGCCGGGTCCACCTCCTGGTACTGGACCCCCAGCGGTTCGATGGCGATCACCGGCGCTTTCGCGCAAAAGCCGTGGCAGCCGGTGGACCGAACCTCCACTTCCCGGGAAAGCCCTTTTTTTTCGACCTCGTCCCGCAAAGCATCGCGCACCTGTTCCGCGCCGTATGCCCGGCACCCGGTCATGCAGACGTGAACTTGCGTTTTCCCCTTGCCGGAATCGGCCAGAATCTTGTTACGGAGCCATTCCACTTGTCCGATGGATGTTAGTTTCTTCATGGAGATCCATCATCCTCCTTGCTTTTGCCGTATTGATTCAAAACGCTGGACACTTTCGTGGGGTTGAGCCTGCCGAAATAATTCTTGTTGACCATCATCGTGGGAGCCAGAAAACACGCGCCCAGACATGCCACGGTTTCAAGGGTGAACTGATAATCCTCGCTGGTCTCGCCTTCCTGGAGTCCCAGTTCATTCTGGACAAATCGAAGGATGCTTCGGCTGCCTTTCACATGGCAGGCGGTTCCCCGGCAGACCTTAAGGACGCACTTGCCTTTGGGTTTCAGCGAGAACCCGGCGTAAAACGTAACCACTCCCTGAACCTCCGCGGGGCTCATGTTCAGAGCTTCCGCAATGGGCTCCATGGATTCCGGCGGAATATACCCGAAGGTTTCCTGTACTTCCTGAAGCAGCGGAATCAGGTTCCATTTTCGGGTCCTATGGGTTTCGATGATGCTTGCGAGTTTTTCCCAATCAATTGGTTTCGGCTCCATTGAGGCATCTCTCCTTTATTAAATTTTCTCGATGCCGACCCGGCTGACTGTCCATCCGAATGAAGCCGGCCGATTTTTCCCGGACAGCCCGGCAAGCCCCATGGCATCATTCTGGTTTTCCCCCATGGGGACGATGGCCATTCCTTTTGGCGGACGGCTGCTTTGAACATAGGATCTTTCAATTTTTCCAAATTCGGAAACCAGCCGGACCTTTCCGCAGACTTCCAGCCCGAGGACGCGGCAATCATCCGGGGATATTTCAACTGCCCCGTGATCGCCATAAGCCCTTACCCGCTCCGAACGGCCGGTTCGCGTCCCGCCGCCGAGATGGTGCCGGGGCGCGCTGAGACGGGCGATAAAGGGATGGGCCGCATCCAAAGCCACGGAAACAGGAGGAAAGTCCATTGCAAAAGCCGGTTTCCCGCCTTTGGGATTGTTGGCGATCCATCCCTGAAGATGGCTGCCAAGCCCCTGATACATCGGCACCAGACGCCGAATTTCCTGCCGTATTTTTTCAAGAGACTGATAATGCTCGGGATGCCCCATCTTCCAGATCAGCTGCGCCAGAATCTCCCAGTCTGCTTTGGCCTCCCCCGGCGGTTGGACGACCGGGGAAAACATTTGGATTCGGCCTTCCAGATTGGTAAAGGCCCCGGCCTTTTCCGCAGCCGCCGCACCCGGCAGGATAAAATGCGCCATGGCCGCTGTCCGGGTATATAAAATATCCTGAACCACCAGCAGATCGAGTTTTTTCAGGGCCGCCGCCACCCGGTCGGGCTGAGGCAAGGACCTTGCAGGATTTTCCCCCATGATATAAGCCGCCCGGATCCGGCCGCTTTCAATGCCTTCGATAAACCCTTCCATATCAGGTCCGATATTTCCGCCGTCATCCAGACGCACCCTTCCCGGCAGATGATCGGGCATCATCCCCATATCCATGGCGCCAAGAGTATTGCTCTCCGGTAAAAGCACAAACAGCCCCGAGCGTTTCGCGCCGATACCGCCGGTCAGAATTAAAAGGTTGGCAACGGCGTCGGCCGTTTGGGCGCCGTCCGGGTAGCAGAGGGTATCCGCTCCGATGACAAACGCGATTTTCTGGTTTTTCATCAGGCGGACGGCGGCATCGACAGCCTCACCGGCAATCCCATTCCGCCGCGAAATCATGTCATAAAACGCATCAAACCCGTCCGTGGCCTGTTCCACAGACCCCCGGTCATACCCTGCATCCGCCACCAGCCCTTTTGCCAGGGCCAGCAGGAAATCCGACGCCATGGGACCGGATGGCCGTGAATAATCGGGTCGCATCCATGCGCCGGCCCAGCGGTTAAGCTCGATTTTCCAGGGATTGACAAGGATCAGAGCCGCCCCTTTCTTTGCCGCCCGCCGAATATGATAATCCACCACCGGAACACTCCGACCCGGATCGGCATTGACCACGACAATCACCCGGGCCCCTTCCAGCTCCGCCAGGGGATTGACACGGCACATGCCGCCTGTCCGGGCATCGATGCGGGCGGCCAGTGCCTGGCCGGTATCATAGGAAAGGGTGACGAGATTGGGCGTTTCAAAAATTTCCCGGGCGATTTTCTGGAACAGATAATTTTCTTCGTTGGAACATTTGGAGGAACCGATAAACGCGACACTGCCCGCCCCGAATTCCCGCTTGATCGCCGAAAGTTTCATGACAACGGCATCCAGCGCTTCATCCCAGGCGGCCGGGGCATGGATGGACTTGCCTTCGCCATCTTTACTGCGGACCAGGGGCCGAGTCAGGCGGGCCGGGGAATTGAGATAATCATTGGCGAAATGTCCCCGAACACACAGGGTCGCGCCATTGACCGAAGCCCGGGATTTCGAGGGATTGACGTCCACCACCTTCTGCCCGGCGACTCCCATGGAAAGAGAGCACCCCACGCTGCAAAACCCGCAGATGGAATCCGTCTCCTGATCGGGCGTCCCGACATAGGCGGTATTTTTTACCGACAGCGCGCCGGTGGGACAGATGGAAACGCAGGTGCCGCAGAACGTGCAGATGGATTCCTCCAGGGGCCGTTCATAAAGCGTGGCGGGCCGGGGTTTAAATCCGCGATGGTTGTATTCAATCGCCCCGGCAACCACCAGCTCATGGTCCGCGCGGATGCATTTCCCGCAAAGGATGCACTTTGAGAGGTCCCGGATGATAAAGGGGTTCATCTGCTCATAAGAGGGGAAGTTGGGCATGGGATAGAGGCCGGAGTCGCCGACCCCGAGACTGGCGGCAATGCGCCGCAGTTCACAGTGGTTGCCCTTGCTGCAGACAATGCAGGACTCCGGATGCTCTGCCATCATCAGACGAACGATATTTCTGCGATGATGCAGGACCCGGGGGGAAGCGGTCTGGATCACCATGTCCTGGGCCGCCGGGGTCACGCAGGAGGCCATCAGGCGACCGGTCTTTTCATTCTCGACCAGACAGAGCCGGCAGGCGCCATGGGGTTTTAAATCCGGATGGTAACAAAGGATGGGAATGGGAATGCTGTTTTTTTCGGCGGCAATGAGGATACTGTCGCCGGACAAACAGGCAACCTTCTGACCGTTAATCGTAAGAAAAATACTTTCCACAAGCGGCTCCCTAAATATCCGTTACAAGGGGTCGGGCGAGGCTTTTATATCCTGATCAGGTCGCAGTTTCAGATGAGAAGTCGTTATTTCAGGCCTGCGGCGTCGAGATAATGGCGCAGTTTTTCTTCTCCCCCGATGGTAATAATATGAATTCCCTGGCAAAGGTGTTGTAACCCTTTTACAGTGTCCGCAAACAGTTCCATACTGGCTTTTTCCTTGTCCGGGGCCTTGAGAAGCTTCTGGACGATCCATTCCGGCACCAGCCCGGATTTAAGATGACGGTTTAAAAACTGGGCCATGCCGGCGGTCCTTAAAATCATCACTTCGGCGATCACGGGCACACCGAAGGTATTGGTCCGGCTCAGGAATTTTTCAAACCGCTCCAGATCAAAAATGGGGGTGGTCAGAAAATACCCGGTCCCCAGTTTTGTCATTTCCTCCATTTCCTTCATTTCAAGGTCCGGCACATTCTTGCCCCATGAGGATTCCACGCCAGACCCCAGGAGAAACTCCGCTTTTTTTCCAATGGCCCCGCCTTCAACGGCGTGGCCGTCCCGGATGTGCTCCAGAACCGACTCGAGCTTGCCCGCGTCCACATGAAAAAACATCATTTCCTGAAGACTGTCGCCGGTAATCCGGTAATCCTCGGTAAACACGAGAAGGTTGTCGATTCCCGCGTCATGGGCGTCGATCAGGTCCTTCTGGAGCTGGAGCCGGTTTTTATCCCGGGTCGTGGTCTGGTAAATGGCTTCAAACCGGTTTTCCTTGAGCGCTTCGCAGGTTTTGATGGTATCTCCCACCACCCCTTCAAATTCCGATTCAGACAGCGCAATACCGTCCACCCGCCCCCGGACTTTTTTCAGGTTTTCAATAAGATCCCCCGGCTCCTGACCCATGGGCGCCTGGACTTCCGATGTCACCACGAAATCTTTCCGCGTTAAGGCTTCTTTCAGTTTCATTCATGCCTCCTTCCGGCAAGGCCGCCGGGGCGTTTCTTACGATTGAAGAAGTCGTGTTACTTCCGTTTTCAACTGGGACAGGGGAAGGGGTTTTGAAAAGCAGGCGTCCGCGCCGTACTCCTTCATTTTATTGAATTTTTCCTCATCCAGATAAGCGGACAGCACGATGATTTTGGTCTGCCGGGTTTCCGGGTTGGACTTTATTTTTTTGCAGACATCATAGCCCTTGATATCGGGCATCATGATATCCAGAATCAGCAGGTTGGGCTTGAAATGATTGACTTGAAGCCCGGCCTCGAACCCGTCCGAAGCGGAAATCACCTCGTAATCATGCTCATCCTCTTCCAGGGCCTGAACAATGGATTCAACAATAATCGGATCATCATCCACCACCAGAATCCGTTTCCGGCCGACTTCGGAAATCTCTTCCGGTATGGGAATCCCCTGGCGAACCATGAAGACCTCAAGATCTTTTCTGCTAATGCGGCGGTGTCCGCCCGGCGTCTTGTAGGCAGTGAAATGGCCGGAATCGATCCAGTTGATGATGGTTTGCGGGGACACTTTACAATACTGACTTGCTGTGTACACGGTAAACACATCATTCATCATATCCGCATCTCCTTTTCATATTACTTGTTTTGTAGTTATTATAATAATTTTAGGATTGATATTTTGTCAAGAAAAAATTTAAAAAAATTTAAAAATTTTTTATCTTTATTTTTATAATAATATTAAAGTAGTTACAATAAAATTATTGCCAACCTGAATTTTAAGCTTTAGAAATTTTATATATTTGAGATTTTATAGATTATTAAATACAAGATGAGGCGATGGAAAAAGAGCCGCAGTAGCAGGGAAATTGAAATTAAAATGGATGGAGGGGGAAAAAATTTGGCGACCGACCCCGCAACAGGCTTGCTGCGGTTTTAAGCGATCAAGGGCGGAATTTTTTGATTTGCAAGTCTTTAAGTATCTTATAATGCTTATCATTTCCGGTTAAAATCGGAAGCCCGTGCGAAATAGCCGTAGCCCCTATCAACGCATCCGCAAGTTGAATGGAATGACTTAAAAAATGCTGTTCCACAAAAAACATCGCTTTAACGGATATTTCTTCCGATTCTTAAACCCCGGACATAATCATCGACGTTTTGGACCCTATCGTTATCTTTCCAGATTCCAAACAATTCGTTTGTTGTATTTTGTCCATCTTCTCCATCATAGGGAATAATTTTGGCGCAGGGCTTCCCGCGAAAGGTTATCACGACCTCCTCACCTCTATCGACCGCCTCCAGAAGCCCTTTTGAATTAAACCGCAGCTCTTTTGCGGTAGCTTTCATGACTCACCTCCGCTTATCAAAGTTTACACTTTGAAATATAAACTATGGGAAGACCCAAGTCAAGAATCCGTTTGATACGGTGAAGTGAATTATTACGCCCCGGCCGGCAGAGATTGAGTTGTAAACTTTTTAACCGGGAAAATCCGTTGTTCAATATCCGAACCGATTTTGCGTTTCATTATCCGCAGGTCATACTCGGACTGAAGATTCAACCAGAATTGTGCCTCAACCCCGAAATACCGCTCCAGCCTGAGCGCTGTGTCAGCGGTTATGCCTCTCTTGCCGTTTACGATCTCACTTATTCTATTCGGAGGAACGGCAATATCCCGCGACAGATGATTCATGCTGATACCCATGGGTTCCATAAAATCTTCACGCAATATTTCACCGGGCATAATAGGATCAAGAAAATCTTTGCTGCTCATCTGTTCACCTCAATGATAGTCGACGATGGCCACGTTATCAGACTTGGGGCTGCATTGAGTACCATCAATCGTTTTCGTGCTTGTCGCTCGAATGAATTGCCGCAGCGCAGGGCCGGGTTTCTGCGTACTTTTCTTGCCCGCCAAGAAAAGTAAAAGAGGAAAAATCGATTAATTTGGTATGTCCCCGGAATTCCGCATGCCGTTATGCGATTTTTCTTTTTCTCATAGAAGTGTGAGTAATTCCCAACAGCCCATCAATGGAAATGTCCTCATCCAATAATGGCCAATGTATTCCATATCCAGAAGGCGAAACTTCAAAAGTTTTCCTTTCTATTTCAGATGCCTTTTCTAATAAAGGGGATATTTCTTTTAGTTGAAATCTTTTTGTTACCCCATCAATGGTTGCCTCAAGAAAATCTCCATGAAATTTGATTTCTCCAATATCATGATATTTATTCATTGCTGTCGCCTCCTCTGAAAATCATCCCATTGCAGCTCAATATACTCAAAATGATCATAGATTATTTTTCTTATCTGTCTTTTATCTTTTTCAAGCATATTGCATGAAAGGGCTTCCTCAATGTCGAATGTTTCCCGGTCCAACCAATATTTGCATTCCATTGCGCCCTTTCTGCAATGGACATGAATCGGCTCATTTCCCTCGTTTGCATAAAAGAACAACCTCCAGCCAAGTATAGCAAGTATTGTGGGCATGGCATATTTCCTGTCTTTATTTTTAGCATATTTGTTGCAGTCTCGATTTTAGCGAATGGAACAGGCTCAGCATCTTCCTTCAAGCATATTCCTGTGAACTTCTTCACAATTACATCCTCCTCCGATTGTTTCAGGCGATTGAGTCTTCATATTGCGGCCGACTTTAGTTATTGGCGTTTAAGACGGGCAGCTGGATGGTAAAGGTGGCGCCCTCGCCGAGCTTGCTGGTTACAACAATATCTCCGCCATGGTCCTTGATGAAGCCGTAGCATACGGACAGGCCCAAGCCGACCCCCTTGACGCTGGCCTTGGTGGTGAAAAAACTGTCGAAGATTTTATCCAGATTTTCCGGCCGGATCCCGATGCCGGTATCAGCGAACTGAATTTTGATAAATCCGTTGTCCCCGAATGTCCGGACCGTGAGCACGCCGCCTTCGGGCATGGCGTCCCGGGCATTGGAAACCATGTTGAGAAACACCTGACGTAACTGGTTGGTCGAGGCATACACCTGGGCCAGATTTTCCGCGAATTCGGTTTTGAGTTTGATGCTGTGCTCCTGAAGCTGCTTTTCATGAAGCATCAGGATTTCATCAATGATGACATTCACATCCACCGGCTTCTTGATTTCCTGCTCGGGTTTGGAAAACGACAGCATTTTTTTCAGCATGTCCGCCAGCCGTTCGATTTCGGAAAGGGACATGTCCAGAAGTTTTCTTCTTTTGTGTTCCGGGGGCACCACTGTTTTCAAAAGCTCCAGGGTATTCATGATCCCATAAAGCGGATTATTAAGCTCATGGGCGACCTGGGAGGTGAGGCGTCCCATGGCCGCCAGTTTTTCAGACTGGAGCAGTTGCTCCTGAGTCTTGCTCAACGCCCGCTCCATTTCGATGCGTTCCGTCAAATCCACAAACGAGCCTACTGTGGCCACTTCATTGCCGTCATCATCATAGATCATGGCCGCCGACAGATGGCCTTCGATGATTTTGCCGTCCTGCCGCACATAGAGGACCGGCTGGGGCGGGAAGACCCCGACGCCGCCATCCTCGGGACTGCGAAGAACCTTCATGATCTCAAAGGCCTTGCCTT
The DNA here is from genome assembly GCA_002772195.1 of Desulfobacterales bacterium CG23_combo_of_CG06-09_8_20_14_all_51_8. Classification (GTDB taxonomy): domain Bacteria; phylum Desulfobacterota; class Desulfobacteria; order Desulfobacterales; family Desulfosalsimonadaceae; genus SURF-3. The sequence continues at coordinate 11,582 of PCSG01000029.1, forward strand.
CCGGATAAATCCGGGTGATGTGCATCCTGCCGATGACTTCCGCCGCCGAATAGCCCAGCGTCGCTTCCGCGGCCCGGTTCCAGATGATAATATTGCCCTTCAAATCCGCAGACATAATGGAAATCGGGGCGCTCTGGACAATCTTGTTCATGAAATCATGGGCTTCCCGCAATTTCCGCTCCATCTGGTAGCGCTGGGACTGGTCCACGTTGATCCCTTCATAACCCACCACATTGCCGTCCTGGTCGTACCTGACATGGCTTGTCATCAACACTGGAATAGGAGAACCGTCTTGGCGCTTAAATTGCACTTCATAATCAATGACCCGTCCGTCCCGCTCGATCATTTCCTGAAACATCAGCCGGTCTTCGGGAAAAAGGTAAAGGTCTTTTGAAATATCAATATTTAAAAAATCCTCCTTGCTGTCATAACCCAGCATGTCCACCATGGCCTGATTCGCATCCACGAACTTCCCCTCTTTGGTGCTGATATAGACGCCCACGGCCACATGCTCGAAGAGGGTCCGGTATTCTTCAACGGATGCCTTTATTCTGGCTTCACGCTGCTTGCGACGGGTGATGTCCCGGTAAACACTCAGCTTGGAAGTCGTGCCGTCAGGATTTTCAAACGGCATCTCTTTTAAAAAAAAGGTCCGGTCGACTTTCGGGAGGTAAAGCTCCCAGGACAAGGACTGGCCTTTAAAAATCTGATCCGCCCGGCACCACGGGCAAATATCGCTGCTGCTATTGAGGACTTCATGGCATTTTTTGCCGACGCCTTCACCGAACATCCTCACCATGGCCCGGTTCATGAACTCCATCGAATAATCTTTGGATATGACATAAATGCCATCTTCAATATTATCCAGAATGACTTTCAGCAATGCGTTGTCCCTGTCCATGAATCACCTCCCGCCCTGTTTATGATGATGGGTCGTCATCCATCAAAATTTCCCGGGAAATGGCATCCACTTCCGGAAGAATCCGGGTCAGGGCTTTCCCTTCCAGGCTTTCCATGAAAATCAAATGATCTTTGGGGATCATGCCGATGACCCTCGCCGCCGTGAGTTTTTGTTTCATCACGGCCTCGATTTCAGGCTCCACCTTGTTTAACACAAACCGGATTTTCTTATTCGCCCGCGCGGCCATTCGCACCATTTTCTCCGCCAGATGAAACGATTCCGCCGTGGGATCGATGATCCCCAGAATCAGATCGCACTCCCCGACAATGCCCCGGCCAAAATGCTCCACCCCGGCCTCGGCGTCCACCAGGACGATTTCTTTTTCCCCGGTCTCAAGGCTTGCCAGAAATTTTTTGGATAGAACCCCCATGGGGCAGGCGCACCCTTCGCCGAAATGATGAATTTTGCCGATGACCAGCATTTCAAGGCCGATATTGGATTCATCGCCGTCCACCAGCAGCACCCGGTAGCCCAGCGTCCGCATGGCCCGGGCCAGCAGAACCGACACTGTG
>PCSG01000029.1:13076-13218 GCA_002772195.1 Desulfobacterales bacterium CG23_combo_of_CG06-09_8_20_14_all_51_8
CGGAAACTTCTATTTTCATTTGTTTTTCCTTTAATATTCCAGGTCCTTCAACGCCCTAGGCGGCCCCAAGATTTCCGCCCAGACCACCGCGCTTTGCAGCCCTTCCAGGGACAGGGCCCGGGGAATTTTCGCAACCATTGCA
>PCSG01000087.1:0-1903 GCA_002772195.1 Desulfobacterales bacterium CG23_combo_of_CG06-09_8_20_14_all_51_8
TTGCGATTTGCGCGGCCCGGGTGAATATTTCAAAGGCTTTGTTATTCTCGTGCATCAGCTTATATGCCCGGCCCAGATCCAGTTGAATCGGGATTTCATTCGGGGCGTTTTCCACTGCGGTTTCCAGGGTTTTCACCGCTTCCTCGTAATTGCCCATGGCCATGTATGTCCGGCCGAGCCCGTGATGGGCCATGGGAAAATTCGGGGCGATCTCCAGGGCTTCCCGGTAATAATTAATGGACTGATCATAGTCGCCCAGCTTGAAATACACAAATCCCAGATTGGTCATGGGAAAATGGGGGGTCCCATACAGAAGATCCTCCTTGACCGCATTAAAACACTCAATGGCGGTCTCCCAGTTTTCCTGCTCAATGTAGGCGGATCCCAGATTGTTTCTGGCCGGCGAATAATCCGGTTTTAATTCCAATGCCTCTAAATAATGCTGCACCGCCAGATCCAGGTTGCCCTTGGCCTGGTAGGCCAGGCCCAAATCATTCTGAAGATAGGGATCATCCGGATAAATGCTTTCCGCCTTTAAAAATTCCCTCAGTGCCTTGGTATGGGCGCTCTGTCCCATATAGGCTTCGCCAAGATCCCGGGTGGCCTCGGCCCGCTGCCGGTCCGCCTGCTTCTGCTGGGTTGCGCAGGCAGCCGGTAACAGCGCCAGCATGAGCATCACGAAACACCCACTCAGATATCTTTTCATCGCGGTCTCCCTTTTTTCCAGTTTTGTCTCGTCTAAAAATGATGAAGATTTCAAATTCCTGCGCCGTGGCAGGACGGCTCACTTGCCGCTGACCTGAATGACCCGGATGCCCGAGTGGTTTAAAAAAGAAAGGATATGGGCATCACAGGATCTGTCGGTGATCAGCACGTTGACTTTGCCCGCGCCCGTGGACAGGGTCACCAGCCGGCCTGGCACCTCTATGGAAACATGGGACGCCGCAGGCCGGTCCGCCCCATTGAAAACAGGGTTTATCTGGATGTCTGCGGGCATCACATCCAGAAGCGCCGATACAACAGACCCATAGGCCTGCTTGGGGCTGATCTGAAGCACCGAAAATCCCGTGGCTTCAATGGAGGCAATGGCATCTCCCTGGAGATCGCCGAAATCCACCAGAAATTCCCGGCCCGGCGCAATTGACAGGAGATTGGACCGGGCCTTGACCTGAAACCCAGCGCAGGGAAAGGAAATTTCCACCCCGGCCTGATATTTCATCCCGAAGGCCGCCGCAAAATCCGCAACAAAAGCGGCCGGGCGGGAGGTGTCCGGCGTTACGAGATATCCGGGCAAAGGCCCCGGGGCCTGGCCGGAGGATTTGCTAACCGGCGCTGGTCCGAAAAAATTTTCCCCGTCAATCCATTCAGAGACAACAATCTGATTTTTTTCTAAAAACTGATGCAGAGACACGGGCAGCCGCTGGTCGGCGGTATCAAGCAGGACCACGCAGATTTTTCCGGGATTGCCGGCATTTTTATAGATCAGTTCTCCCCGCACCGTGACGGTAATGCCGTTATCCGCAAAAGACACCGTATTTTCGCATCCATGGGGATCGATCATCCGGCAGATGGTGTACAATAATTCCCGAAGGGACGCATCATAGGACAGGGTGACGATCAGGGCCTTTTTCCAGAACGCCCCCCCCACCGCCTGATCGGCGGCAGGCAGGCTGTCGTTTTTGGCAAAAAGAATCCGCCGGCCCGAGGGAAATTCCATGACCGGGGTGGCGGCCAGATCGAGCTTAAGGTCCGCCTGGCCCTTTCGCGGGAAAAAATACTGTCCGGTATCCAGAAGCTGGGCCCCGAAAATGGCGGCCGCTTTTTTAAAGATGGACGGCAACGGCGCAAGGGGGGCGGGGGCGAGGGGGGCGGGCACCGGCGTGTCTTTGATTTTTTCTTCCAC
>PCSG01000087.1:2019-3987 GCA_002772195.1 Desulfobacterales bacterium CG23_combo_of_CG06-09_8_20_14_all_51_8
GCCTCGTCAAAGACTTCCGGATACCAGGCTTCCTCTCGGACCGTTGCCACCGGAATATTGATGGCCTGACCCACATGAATCCGATTTAAATCCTTGATCTGGGGATTCAGATATTTAAAAATCTCCACCGCTTCCTTGTAAGGTTGGGTGCTGTATCGCCCGAATTTCTGAGCAATCAGGGCGGACACGCAATCACCGGGCTGGACCACATAATTTAAGGAGTTCCGCTGAAGCTGCTGGGGAATATTGGTAATCGTAATCAGGGGGATGGTGACCGTTCCCGTGGCCTGTCCTTTCAGGGTATTGGGAGCGATGATCTTCAGCGGCACCAGAACCCGCTGGCCGGGATAAATCAGGTCGATATTCTTCACCGATGGATTCAGGCGTTTAAAAATCTCAAGAAACATGGGGAAATCCCGATACGCGATTTCCCCCCGCTGCTGAAACAGCCGGGTCACATAATCATCTTTCCGGACCACATAGGGATCGCAGAGCACATCATTTCCCTGGTCCTGACAAACCACAAATTCCTTTTGGAAAAACGCCCCGGGAGCCGGCGCCGCCGTCATTATGAGACAGCCGAAGATAACCGCCAGCATACCGACGATAAAGTTGACACGCATTCCGGGTCGCATTCCTGTCATATTTTTTTCAGATCCAGCAATGTGGCGATTTCGGCGGAGATGCGCCTTACAAAATGCGCAAGTTCGTCGCCGTACAAGGGCTTACCCGGTTCCGGCACGTGTTTCAGATCCGCCGGACGCACCAGCTGCGGCGTGTTGATCAGCTTCGGATCAGGAACCACCTCATACTCCGGCGGAAATTGATTCTGAAAATACATATCCTGAAATCCGGAAAATTTCAAGGCGTGGGCCGTGGAGTCCAGAATGGCGGTTTCATGACCATCCACCTGGCCCGTTTGGCGGGCCCGGATCAGACCGGCCAGACACTCGCCGCCATGGGTGCAGGCCACATGGCCATTGCGGTTGGCAGTGAGCTGGCAGTCCATGATTTCCTGCTCGGTCACTTCCGAGAAAAATACATTCTGCCGGCCGGATTTTTTGTTGTAGGCGTCCACCAGATGGATGACCCGGGGCATGGATACGGGATTTCCGATCATGGCGGCCTGAGCCACGCTGGGCCGTACCGCCACCGCTTCAAATTTGCGCTTTTCCGCTTCCGGCTCCAGATAATATTTGTACACCGGATTGGCGTGTTCCGACTGGACCCCGATGATTTTCGGAAGATGCGTGATAATGCCTGTATCCAAAAATTTCAGAAATCCGCTGATCACCGCAGTAATGTTGCCGGCATTGCCGATGGGCACCACCACCACCTTTTCCGCCATGTCATATTCAAAATTCTGGGCGATTTCATAGGAATAGGATTCCTGTCCAAGAATCCGCCACGCGTTTTTGGAATTGAGCAGGGCCACACGGTAATTTTCCGACAAGGCTTCGACAATTTTCATGCAGTCATCGAATACACCGGGGATTTCAAACACGGCGGCGCCGCTGCCCAAGGGCTGAGCCAGCTGCTGGGGGGTGACTTTGCCGCGGGGAAGGAGGACGGCGGATTTCACTTTCCCCTGAAAATAGGATGCGTAAAGGGCTGCCGCAGCCGACGTATCGCCGGTGGATGCGCAGATGGCCAGAACGTCTTCCACATGGCCCTGGCGGATCAGATACTGAAGATAACTGAGCGCGCTGGCCATGCCCCGGTCCTTGAAGGACGCGCTGGGATTCTGCCCGTCGTTTTTATAATAAAACCGGAGCCCGGCCATCGCCCGGAGCCGGTCATTGGCTTCGACCACCGGCGTATGCCCTTCTCCCAGATAAATCACCGCGTCCAGGGGCAGGACCGGCCCGATAAATTCATGATACCGGTAAATGCCTTTGAGAGCGGGGATGTTGAGCATGCGGCGAAAGTCAAAAATCTGACGCCAGGTGTCGCCGGGGATTTTTTTCA
>PCSG01000087.1:4017-5948 GCA_002772195.1 Desulfobacterales bacterium CG23_combo_of_CG06-09_8_20_14_all_51_8
TTTTTCAATGCCGTGGGTGTTGCCGCACCCTAAGCATCGGTAGATCAGGGCGCCCTTAGGTTCCGGGATCAGATACGGCTGGATGTGTTTGGGAAAATCCTGTATTTTCATAATACGTTCCCCTTGATTAAGCTGACGAAGGCCATAGGAGATGTCAGGTTTCAGGTGCCAGTCAGGGTCTCGGTAAGATGATTTCCTGACCGCCCATGTATGGCCGCAGGGCCTCGGGGATGATCACCGTGCCGTCAGCCTGCTGATAATTTTCCAGAATCGCGGCCAGGGTTCGGCCCACGGCCAGACCGGAGCCGTTTAAGGTATGCACCGGCTCAGTGCCTTTTTTGCCCTTTCGCCGGAACCGGATGCCGGCCCTCCGGGCCTGAAACCCCTCAAAATTGCTGCACGAGGAAATTTCCCGGTACGTGTTCTGGGCGGGCATCCACACTTCGATATCATAGGTTTTGGCCGCAGAAAACCCCAAATCCCCGGTGCACAGGGACACCACCCGATAGGGCAGGCCGAGTTTTTGAAGCACCGTTTCCGCGTTGTTTAAAAGGCGTTCCAGTTCATCATAGGAGGTTTCCGGCGTAACGAACTTGACCAGCTCCACTTTATTGAACTGATGCTGACGGATCAACCCCCGGGTATCCTTGCCGTAGGAACCGGCCTCGGACCGGAAGCACGGCGTATAGGCGACAAAATAAATGGGCAGCCGGTCTTCATCCAGAATTTCATCCTGAAAAATATTGGTCACCGGCACTTCTGCTGTGGGAATCAAAAAATAATCCCAATTTTCCAGCTTGAACAGGTCTTCCGCAAATTTCGGGAGCTGCCCGGTGCCGGTCATGGTTTTGCGGTTGACGATAAACGGGGGCAGCACTTCCGTGTACCCGTGTTCCGTGGTGTGCAGCTCGAGCATGAAATTGATTAAGGCGCGCTCCATCCGGGCCCCGGCCCCGAAATACAAGGGGAAACGGGCGCCCGCGATCTTGGCGGCCCGCTCGAAATCCAGGATTTTGAGGTCTTCGCCGAGGGTCCAGTGGGCCTTGGGTTCAAAATCAAAGGATGTCGGCTCTCCCACCCGGCGCACCACGGGGTTGTCGGTTTCATTCTTTCCCACCGGCACCGACGCATGGGGAATATTGGGAAGCCGGATGAGGATTTCCGAAATTTTTTCCTCGTGTTCGGTTAAGTTTTTTTCAAGGACCTTGATACGCCCGGAAACATCGCGCATCTGCACCACCAGCCCTTCGGCATCCTCTCCTTTTCTTTTCAGGTCCGCGATATCACCTGAAACCACATTGCGCTGATGCCGCAGGTCCTCCAGTTCCCCCAGAATTTCCCGCCGGACGGCCTCGATGCCCTGAAACGCATCCAGGGCCGACATATCGCCTCGTTTTTTAAGAGAATTGTAGACTTCCGACAAATTTTGCCGGACATACTTGATTTCCAGCATAGGATCCCTATGTTTCGTCTGTGTTGTTTTTTATTTTTCCACTTATAAAGCTTTAAAAATTACCATGATGCACAGGATGCGTCAATCATTATTGCAATTTAATCATTTTTGTGTATAATGCGGATGCGCCTGAAAATAGTTTATGAAAAATTCCGTGATAAAAAATATAATGGAAAATTTTTAGATGGAGTAACGCAATGGAAGATCTCAAAGCCAGAAAGCAGGAAATTCGCAGCCAGGTTGGGGGGAAACTTGACGCCCTGCCCCAGCGGGAAATTTTTGAAAAATATGGCATTATCGAAGAACAGCTCTTTGATTTCGCCAATTTTCGGGAAGCAGAGGTAACGCTTTTGTACGTGAACCACCCCCATGAAGTGGATACCCGCAATATATTGAAACGATGCAGCGAAACCACAAAAGAAATTGTGCTTCCCCTTTTCAACGGAGACAGCAATGGAACGCGTCTTTACAAAATCAA
>PCSG01000087.1:5960-6353 GCA_002772195.1 Desulfobacterales bacterium CG23_combo_of_CG06-09_8_20_14_all_51_8
GGATCTCAAGCTCGGTCCCGGCAATATCCTGGAGCCGGACCCGGAACGCTGCAAGCCCGTGCCCATCGACGAAGTGGATATCGCCATCATACCGGGAATCGCCTTTGATGAAAAAGGCGGACGCTTAGGAATCGGCAACGGACGCTATGACCGCATCATGTCCAAGCTTCCCATCACCGCCCGGAAAGTGGCCTGCGCCACCGAAGACCAGATGACGGCCCTGATTCCCATGGAATCCCATGACAAATATGTGGACATCATCATCACGGACAAACGGATCATCTATAAAACTTGAAAGACTCCATGAAACCCGTTGTCACCATTGTCGGCCGGCCGAATGCCGGAAAATCCACGTTGTTCAACCGGATCACCCGCACCAAAGACGCCCTGGTG
>PCSG01000251.1:0-9454 GCA_002772195.1 Desulfobacterales bacterium CG23_combo_of_CG06-09_8_20_14_all_51_8
TCAAAAAAAGCTAAATCAGCCCTCACCTCTTCCTCTGATATGCTGCCCAACAATTCATCTTCAAGGACAAAAAGTTCAAATAGCTGCCTGAGCTGAGTCCAGTGGGGCAGGTAATCTTTCAGATCATTGAAGGGAATCCACCAGAGCATTTGATGATTAATAAACCGATCTCGTTGTTTATCCAGGGCTTCAAGCTGGGAGTTCTCCCATTTCCCTGCAAATTCCACCGAAAAAATGTCCGTATCTTCTGAAAGGAAAGCCTCTATTTCCGTCATGGGTTGCATGCCGGGGCCGCCGGTAATGACGATATGTTTGCAGCGTTGATATTCATAGGAATTGGCCTTGGCGAAAAGGTAAGCCCGTGCCGCTTCCGTGAGATTATCATCTTTATAGGCAAGAATGGCCCGATCCGCCCGATCCTTTGAAAGAAGGGCGTCAGCCAGAACGTCGAGCGTTTCCGAAAGATTTGTTTGAATCGGTTGTTCCACCCCGGAGGCGATAAATTCCCACAGCAATTGGTCGCCACTTTTTTCTTTAAATTTCCATGGCGGCTCCTCAGCCTCTTTTTTTTTTCTTTCTTTTTCATCAATGCGGCAGGGGCCAAGCCCGGAAGGGCTGATACCCGCGATCATTGCGTAGTCGCGCAGTAGCTTTACCTCTTGATCTTCCAAAGGCGTTGCCCCGTTAAATACCATTTTTACCAACGGGTTAACCGTCGCAGCCCATGAAGCGTCGCTACTTTTTTCGCGGATAAAGATCCAGTTGCCGTACAGAGCCCGTAGCGCGGTATCTTTGTCTCCCGGAAGGGTGAACATAGCCGCACCAATGGTGCCCGAGCGCCGGATTGTTTTTATCAGTTCATCCGATGGCTTCGGGGAATAGGCAAAGAAATCACCGGTGGTTTCACGAATGGCAACGGCCAGACTTTCCCCGGTATTGCGTTTCCGGGTTTTCCGCGCTGTTTCAAAATGGCTCAGAAGTCTGAGTGCCTGCCTGGGATTGCCGCCTGACCAGTTTGCAAGGATTTCCAATTCCTGTCGGACCGGTTGCGCATATACCCCCATTCGTTTTGCCAGCATTTCTATAACTTCATCCGATTTGAGCACAGAAATGAACAGACGATCAAGGGGATAAAGAGGAGAGCCGGGCTTCTGGAAAAGATGAGCGGCATTAACCTCGTACAGTGTCTTGAATTCAGCCAGGGCGACCACAATATCCTGCATGGCAAAAAAGGTAGGGCTTAAAGGATCAAACTTATCCAGACCTGTAGCAAAAATAAATAGCGGCCTTTTGACGGAGGCCTCCAAAAGCCTGCCGATTTCTACGATTATTTTAGCGATGTATGTGGCGTTCTTTGCCACCTTTTTTCGGAGAGTCATTTTAGCATTAAAAGAAGCCATCGAGAAGGTTCGAGGCCGCAAACCCTCAAGCAGGGCAGGCCAGTCGTCGGCCTGGTACTGGCCAAGTTCCTCTGGCAGTTTGCAAAAATTGAGGTCGATTCCTTTTGCGAAGGCCGTTTCAAGTAACCCGGCTAAGGCAATGCTCCAGAAATCCCCGGCGTCTAGATTCAAAACCTCCTGATCAAAATGAAGCGTGACATCCGGAAGCCGACCAGCCTCTTGAATCGCTTTATTGATGAGGGTGCTTTTCCCTGAACCTATCTGCCCGCCAAGAAGTAAAGGTTTATCCCCTTCTACCAGCCATGAATTGAGGCGTTCCGCTGTCTCACCGAAACAGGGGACGTACAGCAATTCAAAATCCGGTTCCGAGACGAGTGGAATGCCCTCATCTATGTTTATGCCGAACCGATTCCGTTTCATACCTCTCCCCGGCCCTGTTTCCGCATATTTTCAACCGCTTTGTCAAAATCAGGCGCACCGGCGTCCTTTTTCCATTCGGTCCAAAAGTCGATGGTGGCGCTCAATGGTTTTTCCAATGGCTTGTTAATAATTATACGGCTTGGCAGCAGCACGGCATCGCCGACAATGAGCGCCTCGCCGATGTCCATGATCGGCAGCACATCCAGCAGGCTTTCCAGACTTTCCGGCATCAACTTTTTTACCGTGGCTTGGTCGCTGGCATTGGTCAGCCGCAGGGCTATAACATTGTTGCACTGACTCAATACGGTTTCGCTGACATCCGAAGGCCGCTGACTGACGATCATCAGGGCCACCCCGTACTTCCGTCCTTCCTTGGCAATCTTCTCAAAGGCCTCAATGGCGCGCAGTTCAACAGGATTCTGCCCCTCTTTTTTGGGCAAGTAAAGATGTGCCTCATCACAGATGAAGGCCAAGGGCCGGCGTTTCGTATGATCGGTCCAGAACTGCACCTGATAGATCAGGCGGGCTACCAGGCCGACGATCACCGGCAGGATATCGGCGGGTGCTTCGGAAAAATCGATAACCTTCACCTGAGCGCCTTTGATGTGGTAGTCCATCAGCTTTGCCGCTGATCTGGCCATGGTCTCGTATTGATGTTCCGTAGCAGGCGCCTGAAACAAGAAGCCGTAGCGTCTATCGCTTATTTTGCTGCGAAGCCTGGTCAGTAGACGGCTAAATTGCCCATAGAAATTCCCCTGCTTCAGACCTCGCGCTCCCTCGATCATTTCTTCGTTCAAATCTTTAAGGGTTTTGAGCACCTGCTTAAGAGAAAAAGGGATCGGGCTGTCGAGGGTGAAGGCGGCCAGAACCTCGCTTTTTCCAAGTTCTGTCAGGGCGGCCTTCTTCTGCTCTACCACCGCGTCCTGAAAGGCCATCACCTGATTATGAGCACTGAACTCCGAACGGTCGATAAACATTGCCTGCATCTCCTCGGCATTCAGGAGCCAGTAAGGTAGATAGAGCAACTCAGCAGATGTCTTGCCGAGTTCTTCCGGGCCGGGAATACGCAAGTGCCGCGCATAGCTCATCTCCCGGTATTCTCCGTGTAAGTCGAAAACAATCAGGTTAGCCGAGGGGAGTTTTGCGGCCCGTTCCAGAATGGTGGCCACGGTCCAGGATTTTCCCGAACCAGTGCTTCCCAGGAGCGCCGCGTGTCTTTGGAAAAGTTTGTTGCCGTCCAAAAAAGCAGCGGCATTCTCATCAAGAGTATACTTGCCGATCTCCAGAGAATGCTCACGGTCTCCTTCCGTGGATAACACGCTCATAAAGGTTTCCAGTTGTTTATCCCGAAGCACGAAGCATTCCGCATCTATTTCAGGCACATGGACAAGTGAGCGGGAAAAGGCGGCTCTTCCTTTAACCGCGTCCCACCGCACGGTCCCCACCAGGGTAACGCGAACTGTGTTGACAACATCCTCGCCAGGAAAAGATGCCTTCTCATTATCAGCCGGGGCAGCCTCAGAACATTTCACGATGACCACCGATTTGGCAACTCTTTCAATAATGCCGATAAGCCAGGCCTCAACACCTTCCGCCAGTTGAACTGTCACCAATTGCCCCACCCGCGCCTTTCGCAAATCCTCGTTGCTGTTAACCAGAATGAACACCTTGCGCGTATCCACTTCACGGACCCGCCCCAGCAGATGTGAAGTGTCGAATGAAAAGATAGCCATATCAACCCCCTAATATTTCTTCTGCAAATTGTTTCAAATCCCACAAACTTTTTTTATCAAGATACAACTCACCTTTACGGGAGTTAAAAATCCGGGTTCCCTCACTGTCTCCATTTTTTTGCGTACATACCAGCCAGAGATTTTCGCAATCCTTCGCCAGGGTTTCAATCCGATTGTTACTGTCGCGAGTGATAATTAGAGCACGGCATCTTTGATCACAGATCTTCCGCTTGAGGGAATCGTTGATCAACTGATTGTCGTTAAACCCAAAACCGATAAAAAGAAAGGCGTTGTGCTTTGCAAATTCTTTATCGTAGGTGCTAAGTAGGTCAGCGCGGTTTTTATGCAGCTTTTCATATTTCATTGTCCCTGGCGTAATCATCACTCGTTCAATACCATCAGGCACTTTGAACATCCAGGCATTGTTTTCAATGATTTGGTTGTTGTACTTGAAGGTGTTCAAAGAGCCGTGGACCTTATAGAGATTGATGTGTTTTCTGCTTTTGAGGACTTCCTTAAAGCGCTTACCGTAAGGACTTCTATCCAGGTAAGTCATACAATACCCTGCCTGTGACCAATCCAAGCGCCGGCAAACTCCGCCCACGAACCCGGTTGTATATGGAATATCGGCCCGTTCAAAAGCATATTCCGCAAGCAGGTCGTAATTGGGCGTTGCCACGTGCAAAACGCTAAAACCATCCACGAGGCGCTTGAAGAGAGACAGAGCTGGCCAATCTGTTTCCGCCAGCAGAATTTTTCGGCCATGTTTCCTGTCCAGGCTAATCACCAGATCTGCGGTGCTGTTGACAATCCGGCAGATCAAATTTTCATCTTTGACGCCGTTCATTGCAGATTCAAGATTTCTGCCTCTGCCTTCGTTAAGCGCCTGTTTGACCGAATCCCATTGCGTTTGCTGTTCAGGGGTCAGTTCCTGTCTTCCTATCTCATTCAGGAGATGCCTTGAAAGGGCGGGCATGCCATAATCCGGATGAACGGCGCAGGATGTTCCGGTTCCGAAAAGTACAAAAGGCTTTTCCTCAAAGAATTTCTGCAATGCTTTGTAGGCAACTTCTTTGGTCAACTCTTCACTCATGTCATTGGGATTCCCGTTCGTTGCAAAGATCGGCCAATTACGACATATTCGTATGATTCCTTGCCTGTTACTCTTTCCGGTGAGAATAAAAAAGCATTCTGAAATTTGTATATACTTGTTTACATAATATATTTATGATTAGCAAGAACTCGTTTCACAATTCTGATTATTTTATACTGATAGAGACCATGTTCAATTTCCCATGGCTCGCCCCACCCGGATCATGTCCTGGCCGAACCGGTCCCGGATTTGATCCATGGTGGAAACCAGAACTTCCTGTTTTTGCAAAATCGGGTCCGGGAAAAGGTCCATTTGGGCAGGCGGAAATACCGGGTTTTCGCAGATCAGCCGGATATGACGCAACCGCACGCGCCGGGTCCAGGCCAGGGCAAGGATGGCTCTCTCAGTCTTAAACAGAGATATGTCATTGGCCGATGGCGGGTTCAGTCTCATTTGCCGGACACATCGCACCCCATCGGAATGATCCAATACAATGGCTAAAACCCGGGCGGCCTTGCGCAGCTTTCGCAATCGTACACCGATTTTTTCAACCAACCGGTAGAGCACGCGCTCGACCGTTTCCACGTCATTGGTATCGTTTCCGAATTCATGATCCGCAATAATTTGTGGCGGTTTTTGATCCGCCGCCAAGACGGGGGAGGAATCGATCCCCCGCAGCGTGTCGAAGAGAAAATCGGCCCGTTTGCCGAAGGGAACAGCGAGTTGATCATGCGTTAAACCAGCGACCTGGTTTACATAGCCCAGGTTCAGTTCTCTAAACCGGCGCAGATCATCTTTTTCAATGCCGGGAATCAGGAACAGAGGCAGGGTCGAAAGAAAAGCCGATTCTTCCCCCTCACCGACAATATATTCGCCCACGGGCTTGACCAGGCGGGTGGCCACCTTGGACACCAGTTTATTGGGCGAAACCGACCATATGGGCGCAAATCCGAGGCTTTTTTTGATCCCGCGGTACATGCGCCAGGCCACATCAACGGCCGGCCCGAACAGGCGGCTGGTTCCGGTGGTGTCGATAAACAAATGGCCATCCATATCTCCGGGTTCAATGAGGGGAGAGTAGGGGAGGACTTCCCGGAGAATATCGGCCATGGCCCGTTCATACCTGTCCGGATGCGGAGGCACGATGATCGCGTTCGGGCAGCAGCGGATGGCTTTTCTTAAGGGCATTTGCTTGCGAATACCGGCCCAAAAAGCTTCCTCACTCATGTCATAAACAACAGCCCGGGCTGATTCTCCTGGTGCGATAATAACCGGATAATCCTTTAATCGATGATCCACCCGGCGCTCTACCGCCACGGCAAAATCAGCGATGTTCAGATGCACCACCGTCCGGGGACGGGAAGCGTTGATGGTTGAAGAACGAATGGGTTGGGGACGGGAAGCCATATTTTTTCAGCGCCATCGCGGTGATTATGACTTTATCGCCATGAGTCCCGCATCGGTTAAAAGCCGGATTAAGGTCTGGGCATTGCGGGGAGCCTGGCCGCGGACATGATTGTTGAAAAAAATAATGCCGGTTTTGGCCCGTTCCGTCATATGGACAATTCTCTGATCAATCCACTCTTTTAACTCGGTTTCGCTGTAATCATAGTCAAATTGCTTTTGCATGTGGCCGGACCGCCAGCCGGCAGCGTTTCTACCGTGAAAGCGGATGTAGAAAAAATTCGGATTCGTGACCACATCCAGGGGCGGGAATAGTCCCGGCAGAGAGGGTTCATCCACCGCCACCAGCGCCACCTGACGCGCGGCCAGCTCATCAAACACCCGATCCACAGCCCAGGCAACATGGCGGAATTCGATGGCCACCGGGAGCCCGTTTAAAGCATCCAGCAAGGCGGCCAAATACACTCTGTTTTCCTTGGAGCGGTCAAAAGAAGGCGCCAGTTGAATCAGGACGGCTGCAAGCTGCTTTGATTGAACAAGAGGCGCAATTCCGTCCCGGTAGCGACGGACCTGATCGCGCCACTGGGTTGGGTCGATTTCATGGGTCATGGTGCGGGTGAGTTTGGCGGCAAATAAAAAATCCGGCCCGGCGGATTGGCGCATCCGGTCGATGGACTGAGCTTTCGGCATTTGATACCAGGTATAATTTAACTCGGTAATCTTAAACGAGCGGACATAATGAGAGAGCATTTTGCTGGCCGGTGTCCCCGTTGGATAAAATCCCGCCTCGGCCCATTCCGCATAGGAATACCCGCTGGTGCCCACCAGCAGCCGGCAGTTTGAAGAAACTGCCGTCATTGATGAAGCCCCTGCATGACGTCCGGACCCCGCTGGATGCCGATGACCTTGCCCTGGACCAGCACTTCGTCAAAATTATACCGCATGGCCTTAAAATCGGGGTTTTCCGGTTGGAGCAGGATATGGTCCTCCCGGACAAAAAAGCGCTTGACCGTCGCCTCTTCCTGATGAATCAGGGCAACAATGATTTCACCGTTACCGGCATATTGACGGGGTTCGCAAATGGCGATATCGCCATTTAAGATGCCCGCGTTGATCATTGAATCTCCAATGACGTAAAGCGCAAACAGGCTGGTTCCCTTGTACAAATCCGAATCCACCACAAGGCTGCCATTCCATTCCTGTTGGGCGTACATGGGCAGGCCCGCCGTGATGCGGCCGATCACCGGCACTTCCTTCCAGCGATGAAGGCCCGCAGGTTGGCGGTCGGGATTGATAAGATGGACTGTGCGCTGATAGCGGCCTTCACGCCTTATCAATTCCTTTGTTTCCAGCAGCTTCAGCATCTGCGCCACGGCCGTATGGCTGATGCCAAGGTCATGGGCCGCCTGACGGAGTGAAGGGAATATCCCGGTTTCCGTCAGGCGCTCCCGGAGATAATCCAGCAGGCGTTTTTGTTTGGGGGTTAGGGATAATTGCATGATCGCCTCTTTTTTATTGGGTTGATAAAAGGGTATTTTGGAATTATGTAAATGTCAATGTAAATATTTTTGTAAAATATATGTAAAATTCTGATTACGGATGGTTGATCCGGGTAAGCAACCTGGGGTCTGTAATTCCCGTTAAAAAATTTAAAATTATTAAAAAACATCAAACGCTTTTGTTTTTTCGCGGATTCCGTGGTAAATAAGTCAAAATGGTTTTTACCCTTATAATGCTTGACACCTTCACGATGCAAAAAACAACCGGCACTATAGATCAAGAGGCCATTGATGGATAGAACACGCACCATTGAAAAGGTTTACCGGAAATTCGACATCCACAGCCAGCCCAGCGATTTTGCCTACTGGCAAACCCAGTCCTATGAAAAACGTCTGGCGGCACTGGAAGAAATTCGAAGGGAATATCACGGGGAAAAAGATGCTTCTGAATCAAGACTTCAAAGAGTTTATCGAATCATTAAACGATAACCGGAATCAGGACCTGGCTGATCTCGAAAATTTAAAATAACCCCCATGCCCGGCCGGGCACAACGAACAAGTGAATCTCCATTCGCATAGCGGGTGGAGATTCACTTGTATCGCTTTCCTTGAGAAGATCCTGCCGCATTGAAGCGTCTTTATCGATTTACCAGTAATTGACCGAATTTTTTTCAGTCCATCAGGGTAAGTCATCCGGGTAAATTTATGATTATCAGTAAAGATATTTCCTGCTTATCCGAAAATGACCGTTATCTGTATATCGATATGCGGCCCCATCTGGATGTGGTTTTAAAATATGCGCCTTGGGAAGACGGACTGATCATTTACCGGCAAACAGATAGCGGCTGGGAAATAGATAACAGCGATCCAAATCTTTCCCTGTTGGGGCCTGAGCATGAAACCGACCCCGACCTTCCGGTAAATCAGTTTATCCGTTCCATCCCGGAGGACATCCGGGTGATCGTCTCCCGCTTTGATCATTTGCAGACCAAATTATTGCAACTGCTGGCCTTGAGCGATGCGGCCAGGGATCTGGTTCATGACATCCCTTTATTGTTATGGCTGGTGGCGGATTATGCCCAAAATAATGATATTTTTATAGATGACATCAAGGTATTGCTGAAAGAAAAACGGGTGGAGATTCTTACCCGGATCATCGGCGTTCAGTGCGGTGAAGTGGATGTAAAATTTTTAAAAAAGATTAAGCCGACCCAGTTCAACCATCGTCAGCTCCATTTCATCAAGCATTATCTATACAGCAATCGCACCCGTGAGTTTCGGTATTGGAAGGAAATTCCCTATGATGCCCTGGTCATCCTCAAAAATCACCGGGATTTGACTTCCTGCCGGTTTATCCAGCTTCTGGCCGATGGGAATTATAAAGCCATGGCCGTCATCAGGCCCAATCGGACCGCAATTATCAATCTAATCAATGATACGGTCTGCATGGGAAGAAATCTCGGGGTGGTCATTCCCATGACATTTATTAATAAGTGCGCTTCCTTAGCGGAACTTCAGGCTCTTCATAATAAATGGGTCCGAAAATTCAATGCCCGGGAAATCGTCATTAAACGCCTCATCCCGTTTCCGGAACCACCCATTCCCGGCACTCCGAATATAGCGCCCATTCAGAACGAGGGGGAACTTTTGCACGAAGGCCGATTCATGAAGCATTGCGTGGGGGGCTATGCCCGGAAAATACATGCCGGCCAATCTTATATCTATCGCGTGCTGCAACCGGAACGGGCCACCCTGGAAATTCGGGGCAGGGATTCATCGGTTCATATTGGACAGTTCAGCCTGGAGCTAAATGGAAAACCTTCAAGAGAAACATATCTTGAGGTCGTTCTGTGGATTGAAAATTTCAAAAAAAATCTGTGTTGAAGCCTTTATGAATTGAGACAA
>PCSG01000251.1:9461-9611 GCA_002772195.1 Desulfobacterales bacterium CG23_combo_of_CG06-09_8_20_14_all_51_8
CGGTCATCGACAGAAATAATAAGGGAAATTCAGATTAAAAATGAAATAAAGCGGAAGATAGGCAATGCGCAGAAAAGATAGAATGATAACCGCCGAGGAAGCTTTTTCCATCCTTGAAACGGATCTTCCCCTCGGATTAGCCCCAAGATC
>PCSG01000285.1 GCA_002772195.1 Desulfobacterales bacterium CG23_combo_of_CG06-09_8_20_14_all_51_8
CGGCATCGATGATAACGTAGTGCGGGTGCTGCCCGCGTCCGTAAAGGTGGAGATTAAAAAAGGATCATGGGAAATTCCGCCGGTATTTAAATTTTTAAAAGAGGCTGGGAATATCAAGGATTCCGTGATGTCCCGGACCTTTAACAACGGGATTGGCCTGATCGCCATTGTCCCGGCGAGCGCTGCCCAGGATGTAGTGGCCCGTGTGGCGGGAATGAATGAAAAAGCCTACATCATCGGCGAAGTGGTGCCGATGAAAAAAACAGATGACAATCGGGTCCAGTGGATTTGAAAAACAGAGGAGGCCTCCTTGAATCCCGGAAAAAAAGCAGAGAACTCTAAAGCCGGAATCCGAGAAATCTTTCAGAATTTTCTGGGCTGGATCGCCAAGGGGGACCGGAAGGCCGGCGGCTGCAGGACATGAGGCATCCGTAAAGTCTCCTCCCCGTCGGGCGGGACGAATAGCGGGGATCAAAAAAAATAATATAAAGGCGTGGACCTTTTTTCGGGCCGGGATGACAGCAGACAAGCCACCGTGCAGGGGCGCTGATTTCCGGCTTTTTTATTTTGTGGGCAAAGAACCCTTTGCCCTTGACAGGGTTTCAGCGGCAATAAATGAAGATTCATGAAAATTCTGGGTATTGAAAGTTCCTGTGATGAGACCGCCGCCGCTGTCGTGGAGGACGGGGTCGCTATTTTGTCCTCTGTGGTGGCGTCCCAGGTGGACGTTCATCATCCTTACGGCGGCGTGGTGCCGGAGCTTGCTGCGCGAAAGCACATTGAGAATATCGTTCCCGTGGTCCGAAAAGCCCTTGAGAAAGCAGGCATGGCCGCGACCGATGTGGATGCTGTTGCCGTCACCCGGGGGCCTGGGCTGGTGGGCGCGCTGCTGGTAGCTTTCTGCTTCGGCAAATCTTTCGCATATGCCTTGGATATTCCATGGGTGGGCGTGGACCATCTGGAAGGCCATATCCATTCAGTATTTCTGGAATCCCCATCCCCGGAATTTCCCTTTATCGCCCTTCTGGCCTCCGGCGGGCACACCAACCTTTATTATGTATCATCCCCTACCCGCATGGAATGTCTGGGCCGGACCTTTGATGACGCCGCCGGCGAGGCCTTTGACAAAGTGGCGAAAATGCTTGGCCTGGGGTATCCGGGCGGAAAAGCCATTGCGGATCTGGCGAGAACCGGCGATCCGGAAAAAATCAGCCTTCCCCGGCCTTACTTGGATAAAGATGCTTTTAATTTCAGTTTCAGCGGGTTGAAAAGCGCGGTGCATCGCTATATCCAGACTCACCCGGACACTTACCTGGACCAGCGCGCGGATATCGCGGCCGCGTTTCAGGCTTCTGTTGTGGATGTGCTGACATTTAAGGTGATTCATGCGGCCCGGGATAAAAAATGCCGGCATATGGCATTGGTGGGAGGGGTGGCGGCCAACCAGCGGCTCCGGGAGAAAGTGCGGGAATCGGCGAAAGCGCAGGGCATGACCGTTTTCCTGCCGTCGGTTGACCTGTGCGGGGATAATGCCGCCATGATCGCAGCAAGCGGTTATTTTTGCCTCAGGGACCCGGACCGGCTGATGGAGGGGTTGGATCAGGATGTGTATTCGCGGGCCGCAAGGAAATAAAAGGGGTTACCTTTTTAACTGATATTCTTGCACCGCTCGGGTATGTTCTTCAAGGGTGGTGGAAAAATAGTGGGTGCCGTCCTTTTTTGCCACAAAATACAGATAATCGGTTCGGGCCGGGAAAAGGGCGGCATGAAGGGACGAAGCCCCTGGATTGGCGATGGGTCCGGGGGGAAGTCCGGCGATCATATAGGTGTTGTAAGGAGTCAGGGTCGTTAGATCCGTCCGGGTGAGATTGCCGTCAAAATCCGCGAGTCCGTAAATCACCGTGGGATCGCTGGCAAGATGCATTTTTTGTTTGAGGCGGTTGTGAAAAACCGATGAAACCACAGGCCGTTCCTCCGCCACTCCGGTCTCTTTTTCAATCATCGACGCCAGTGTAACGATCTCCAAAACGGAAAATCCCATCTTCTGTGCCCGATTTTCCCATTTCGGCGGGAACGCCTCCCGGAACCTGGCGACCATGGCTTTGATTATCTTTTCCGGCGATACATCGCCGGTAAAATGATATGTGTCCGGAAACAGAAACCCTTCAAAGGTTTTGGCGTTGATTCCCATTTTCCGGACCAGGGATTCGTCGCCGGCGGCGTCCATAAACGCCTGGGAATCGCAGAACCCTGCCGCAGTTACTCTTTCGGCGATCTGCTGGAGGGTAAGTCCTTCGGGAATGAACAGCCGAAGCTGCCGGACAGAACCGTCTGTCAGGGTTTTGAGGACAGCGATGGGCGTCATGGTCATGGAAAGCTCGTATTCACCGGCGATAATTTTTCGGTCTGCTTTTTGGATGTGGGCGAGCAGTCGGAATTTTGCCGTAGAAGAGATGAGATTTTGGAGGAATAAATGATCCGCGATCTGGTGAAATGACTGTCCGGGGGAAATTTTAAAAATCACCTTTGAACCGTCATGGGTTCCGGCGGCCGGCCGGTGGGCGAAAAAATACAGGTCTGCGCAGAAATATGCCGGCAGCGCGATCATTATCAACCCCAGGCACCCGAAAACCAGCCATTGTTTTTTCATTTATTCCTGTACAACCTGAAAAATTGTTTTATCTTTATTGTGGTTATAGATTGAGACATGATCCGAAAAGGCCAGGAAAGCAGCCTGATGATGCAGGAGACCACAAATTCATGACAGGTTCAAGGGAAAAAGAAAAAACTTACAGCGGCTTTGAGCAGGGACCTATTCGGCCCCCCAGCGAAGCCCGCAGCCTGCTGATCCGCATCACGCGAAACTGCCCCTGGAACCGGTGTGCGTTCTGCCCGGTTTACAAAGGGGAAAAATTTTCATTGCGGCCCAAAGATCATGTGATCCAGGATATTGACGCAGTCAGCCGCCATGTGTCGGCCTTGCGGCGGATGGGAAATTCTCAGGGCCAGATTTCCCAGGAGGATTTAAATGCGTATGCGGCGGCACGGGATGTTTCCGACCGACCGGCGTTTTATGCGGCCATGAACTGGTTCGCCTGCGGCATGGAGTCGGTGTTTCTTCTGGATGCCAACAGCCTGATCATCAAACCCGCCGATCTTGTGGATATCCTGCGGCACCTGAAGACCTGTTTTCCCTGGGTGTCCCGCATCACCTCCTATGCCCGCTCCCATACCGTCGCCCGGATTTCAGATGATGATCTGTCCGCCATCGCCCGGTCCGGACTCAACCGGATCCATATCGGTCTGGAATCCGGGGCGGATGAAGTGCTGGCCTTTGTCAAAAAAGGCGCGGACAAGAAAACCCAGATCACGGCTGGGCAAAAAGTCAAAAAAGCCGGCATGGAACTCTCCGAATACGTCATGCCCGGCCTGGGGGGCAAAAAATGGTCGCGCATCCATGCCCTGGAAACCGCGGATGCCTTGAATCAGATCGATCCGGATTTTATCCGCATCCGGACCCTGGCCATTCCAGGCAGCGTGAGACTTTATGATGATATTGCGGCCGGCTGTTTTGAAAAGCTTACGGACGTTGAAACCGCTGAAGAACTCCTGTTGTTTCTGGAAAATCTGGACGGCATCGCAAGCCAGATCAAAAGCGATCACATTCTGAATCTTTTTGAGGAAGTGGACGGGAAGCTGCCTGAAGGCAAGGACCGCATGACCGGCGTGATTCGCGAATTTCTGTCCATGCCCCCCCGGCAGCGGATGTTGTATCAGGTGGGCCGGCGCGTGGGGCTATTCTCACGGCTGAAAGATGTTCATGACCCGGCGCTTTTAAAGCGGGCCGAGGCTGTCTGCCGGGAATACGGCATTACCCCGGAAAATGTCGATGACATGATCACCGAGCTCATGAAACGGTTTATTTGACGCGGATGATTCCAGCAGAACCAGAGGCCGGCGGTGTTTATGTGCATGTTCCGTTTTGCGTGAGAAAATGCGCATACTGTGATTTTTATTCATGCGCGGACCTTACAAAAATTTCAGCCTATGTCGATGCCGTGATCGCTGAAATGGGGACGCGGTCGGATGTCTCCGGAATCCGGGACACCCTGTACTTCGGCGGTGGGACCCCGTCGCTTCTCTTTCCCGAACAAATTGCCGCGATCATCTCTTCCGTCCGCCGGCGGTTTGATATGGCGGCGGATACGGAAATTACCATGGAGGCGAATCCCGGCACGGTGGGCGCGGACAACCTGGCCGGCTGGCGAAAGGCCGGGGTGAATCGCATTAATATCGGCGTGCAGTCATTTTCCGACACGGCCCTGAAATTTCTGACGCGCATTCATTCGGCGGCCGACGCTGTCGCCGCAGTAGACCTGGCCCGGTCCGCCGGGTTTGAGAATATCGGGCTGGACCTGATTTACGGGCTTCCCGGCCAGACGGCCCAATCGTGGCGCTCGGACCTTGAAGCGGCGCTTCGCTTAAAGCCTTGTCACCTTTCCTGCTATATGCTCACCTATGAACCCGCAACCCCTTTGACGCAAAGCTTGGAAAAAGGCCTTTTTCGTCGGCTGTCCGATAAAGCCGTGGCAACCCTTTATGACCTGACGTTAAGGTATCTGGAGGACAATGGGTTTTATCAATATGAAGTTTCCAATTTTTCAACGTCAAGGCAGACCCGGTCCCGGCACAATCAAAAATACTGGACCCACGCGCCCTACGTCGGGCTGGGGCCTTCAGCCCACTCATTAAGGGCAGATCGTCGGTCCTGGAATGTCCGGTTCCTTGATGATTATCTGGAGAGAATCGGGCGGGGGGAACTCCCAATGGACGGGGCTGAAGACCTGGGCCCCCGCGAGCTCATGATGGAAACCCTCTATCTTCGACTGCGGTGCAAGGACGGAATTGCCATCCCGGAATTCAACCAACGGTTTGCAGTGGATTTTCAAAAATTTTTCGCCGCGCCCATCGCCCGGTATGCAGCCGGGGGATGGGTGGAGGCAACCGACTCGTTCTGCCGCCTGACGCGCAAAGGCATGCGCTATGCCGACGGCATCGCCGCCGGTTTTATCGATGTCCTCTGATTTTTTTGACTATCCTTAGGCCTTTTGCCTTCAGTCTTCAGCCTATATCAAGTCGACAACGACACCACCAGAAGCCCCATATAGAACCGGGCATGGCTGATGGCCGAGGCCATGTTGGCCCGGTGGTTGGCGAAGATTCCGTTCGGATTGCTTTCGGTGACAAACAGCCAGGGTTTCATTTCCGAGGCATGATGACAGGCTTCAATGGCGTGGTGAAGGACCTCGTCGCTGTTGCGCACTTCCAGCACTTTGCTGAAATCGGTTTGAATGGCGTAGAGAATGGGCAGCATGGCGCTGGCCACGCCTTTGGCGTAATAATAATAATTGTCCGCCATGAATGTGCTGACCGGATCGCCGTTATCCAGGGTTTTTTTGACCAGATTTTCATCGCAGCTCCCCAGCAGTTCCTCCAGGGCCTGAAGCAGGGGGATCAGATTATCCGGGCGGTTGTAAAAGGTGGCTTCGTTCCGGATCAGCTGTTCCTTGTAGCGTTCCAGGTTTTCAATAGCCTCGGCGTAGGAGGATTCCGCCGAAGGGATCATGAAACTGTCGGCCCGGATCATGAAGGAGTTCATGGCTCGTTCCAGATGTTTGTTGATCGTCGCGGTGCTGCCGGTCCGGGAAATGTTTTCCGTCAGCCGGGTGGCGGCGCGGCGGGTGACTTCCAGGACTCCGAGCTGAAACTCATTCACGTTGTCCGTAAATTGAATAACGTCATTGGGTCGCCACCCCCAGAAACGTTCCTCGAGTTCATACCGGATAGGGGCCATGAGGGCCTCCACAAGAGCTGTCCCGGCCGGTACGCTTTGGGCAGGCGCGCTGTGGAGATTCGGGGCGGCGGCTGTTTCCGATTCGTGCGGAGCGGCATTTGAGGATGATTTTTCCGCAAGGGCAGCCTGTGTGTCGTAAGCGCTGGTTTCGCTGGGCGTTCCCGTATCATTTGATTCAAAAGAATGAATAATTTCAGAGGGATGTCCGCTGGTGTCCGGGTTGATAAAACCGATGATTTTCATGAAAACCCAGATCAGAGCTGCTGCAATGACAAGCCCTCCGACAATCCGGGTCCCTGTGAAAATAAGAAATTCACTGCCCTGAGCAGTTGCGTGAGTTGTTTTCGTTGAATTGGCCATGTCATCCCCTCCTGTAAACGCACCGGTTTATCAAAAAAATCTGCAAAGTGCGGGATCTAAAGAATCTATTGTTTTCTGAGCTGCCGGATATCCCCCACCCGGATGGTCAGATTCGTATCATCAAAATATTCGAGCAGGGGGATTGTATACTTTCTGGACGCGCCTGTCATGTCTTTAAATTGCGGAGTTGTGATTTCCCCGCTGGATTTTAAATAATCCGTGAGGCGTTGTTTTAAGCCCGCGATGATTTCCGCGTGGAAAAAAAGGTCTTCCTTGACTCTGATGATGGCCCCTTCCTTTACCAGGTGCATGAGCACGTTTTTGGATTCCGCGGGGTCGATTTTCAGAGCTTCTGTCAGTTCTTTGAAATAGGGCGGTTGAAGTCCGGCATTCCAATAAGTGTCAATGATTTTTTTCTTGATGTCGGACTGGTCGGCTTTCAGCGTCACTTTGTGGCCGGCCGCCCGGATCATGTTTTCCATCACAACGATGGATTCGGATTTAGCCAGGGTGTTCAAGAGGTGGTTAAAGAGCTTGTCGCCGAGCATTGGCGGGAATTTGGATTTGAGTTCTCCCTTGGGCATGCCGTTTTTCAGGGGAAACCGGCTGTGATAATCCGCCAGAAGTTCCAGTACCTCGGCTTTAAAGGCCTCGCCGGTGTTTTTATGGATATAGCGTTTGTTTTCCTTGTCCGTCTGAATGATCATTTGCTTGGACAGAGCCAGTTGCAGGGTTTTGTCCAGCTGTTTTCCGGTCAGATTGGTGACCACAGGAAGATCATCATAGGAGATTTCAGCATATCCCGCGCTCTTGGCATGAAGCAGGATCAGGGTCTCCTCGTCTGCGGCCGCCAGAGCGGAAAGATCATTGATGATTTCCTGTTTCAACCGCTTGTGCTTGGCGGGAATGGGATTTAAAATCCGGCCCCCGCCCAGGGTTCGAACGGGCGAATAGCTCCGGACCACGAAATGGTCGTCCTTGACGCAGGCCACCGGCCCGTCCAGGCGCATCTGGACCACGGCGGTTTCCCCGGGCTCCAGGGATTCCCGGTCCAGGAGAATAATATTGCAGGGCAGCTCACAGGTGCCGGTATGCAGCCTTACGCGGTCCCGGTTTTTGACCGGCCGGGGGTTGCTTTTCAGCAGATGCAGCTCCACATCCAGCATGTAGGAATTTTTCAGGGTGTCCGGCCGGGCCACCACGTCTCCCCGGTTGATGATGGCTTTTTCAATGCCCTGGAAATTAATGGCCGTGCGCATGCCGGCTTCGGCAATCTCCACCTGCTGGTCATGCACCTGGAGCCCCCGGATTTTGGATTTCGTGTTTCCCGGATAAATCATGACGGCCTCCCCCACGGAGATTTTTCCGGAAATCAGGGTCCCGGTGATGACCGTTCCGAAACCTTTCATCGTAAACACCCGGTCCACAGGCAGGCGGAACAGACCGCCGGGCTTTTTAACCGAAATTTTCCCACAGAAATCGTCCAGAATGGTCAGAAATTCGGGAATCCCCTGGCCGGTCACTGAAGAAACGGCAATGACGGGGGAATTTTCCAGAAACGTGCCTTCCACGAATTTATGGAGGTCTTCCTTGACCAGTTCCGCCCATTCCGCATCCACCATGTCGATTTTCGTGAGCACGATGAGTCCGTACTGAATTCCCAGAAGCGTGCAGATTTCTAAATGTTCCCGGGTCTGGGGCATGACGCCTTCATCCGCGGCGATGATCATGGCCACCACATCAATTCCCGTTGCCCCGGCCACCATGTTTTTCACGAATTTTTCATGGCCCGGCACATCCACAATGCCCAGATGAATGCCGCCCGGAAGGTCCAATGCCGCAAATCCCAGCTCAATCGTGATGCCCCGCTCTTTTTCTTCTTTCAGGCGGTCGGTGTCATAGCCGCTGATGGCTTTGATCAGGCTGGTTTTGCCGTGGTCGATATGGCCCGCAGTGCCGAGAATAATCTGTTTCAATGGGATATTTTCCTTGAGTCTTCCGTTTTTTGTTCATAAGGGGAAGCCCTTTTTCGGAATGCGACTGAGGGTGAAAATGTAATAAAAATCAATTCATCGGTCAATAGCAAGTTTCTGCGTTTTTGTGCATGTTTTTGAAGATTCCGCCGGGCGCGGGTAGCAGTGCCCGGCAAATGGCAAGGCAAAACCCCTTGCAAAACAGGGTGCACAATGTCATTATTTTAAAATATTGGTAAAAACCTCTTGAAAAGATAAAACCGGTCTGTTAAGAAATGAAACTTTCCATGGTGGGTGTAGCTCAGTTGGCAGAGCATCAGGTTGTGGCCCTGAGGGCCGTGGGTTCAAGTCCCACCACTCACCCCATTCAAAAACACCCATTGCAGCCGGCCGGCTGCAATGGGTTTTCGCCCTGCGCGCCCGTAGCTCAGCTGGATAGAGCGCCGGACTTCGAATCCGTAGGTCGGGGGTTCGAATCCCTCCGGGCGTACCAGAAACTTTAGAGGATTGTGGATTTTTCCATGGTCCTCTTTTTGTTTAAAAAAGGAGTGATGATGTACGTTTACTGGCGGATCAATACGGACTTAAATTGTCTGGGAGAAAGCATCACGTTTCGCGACCCGGTGTTTATCCGGTGTTATCGGCAGTGGATCCGGGAAAATGTTTTGGCACTGGCTTTGGCGGAAGATGTCGTCGGCCCTGACTTTAACGCAGTCTGTCTGAATTAGTCAGGGGACCAGGCTTTTTCATCAGACCGGCGGTCAAACGCCGGAGGTTTTCATTTTACGCAAGGAGGCAATATGCCGTACTTTAAAATCGAAACCAGTCAGAAAATAAAGGACGCGGATGCGGATAAGCTTTCTAAAGATGCATCATCCTTTTTATCCGGTCTGCTGGGGAAACCCGAACACGTCATCATGGTGTCCGTGTGCCAAGGTATGCGGATCCTGTTTAATCAAACAACCGCCCCGGCTGCCTATGTTGTAATCAAGAGCATCGGGCTGCCTGCGGAAAAATGCCCCGGATACGCCGAAGCGGTGTGCGATTTTCTGGAAGACGCCATTGGAGTGCCGGCCGACCGGATCTACATTGATTTCGCCGATATTAACGGCAGTATGTTCGGCTGGAACCGGCAGACATTCTGAAGATATATCGGGGGAGTTTTTTTGAAAATTAAATCCGTTGTAAAAATTACGGACTATCCGCACCTGAACCTGTTTGATATCTCCTATGGGGATAACCGGGGCCGGGAAAAAATCTGGCGGGTGGCATCGCGCAAGGACGCGCTGAAATGCGTGACCGGCTGTTTTGACCCGCCCGACGCCGTGGTTATTGTCCCCTTTCACGCGGAAAAGCGGAAACTGGTGATCATCCGGGAATTTCGGGTGCCCCTGGGGGATTTTCAGTAT
>PCSG01000343.1 GCA_002772195.1 Desulfobacterales bacterium CG23_combo_of_CG06-09_8_20_14_all_51_8
AGCAGGTCTTTCTGGTGGCGGCAGTAGCAGGCGGCCATCGCGATGGTGTCGAACCGTTCCACAAGCTTTTTCACGTCTTCGGTGGGCAGCACCGTGTCAATGGAGCGGTCGACCTGCGTTTCAACGGGGATGATCCGGGTCATGGGCGGCATGGCCTGGAAGGCCGGGGCAATGGCGTCGTAGTTCGCCTGAACCATGCCGGAGAATTCCTCAAAAAGCCGCTCAAAGAGCCGGGCCAGGGTTTTCTATTTTTCGCCGGTCTCCCCCCGCATCATGGTGGTTTCAAATATGCCGGGGATGGGCGGCATGGGCCGGTATATCGCCATGCCGGAACTTCGGCTCGGAATCCCGGAGACAATGCCGTTATCCATGAGGTCCTCCAGCATGGCGTCCAGGGCCGCGTCCTCAAGATCGGATTTCGCCTTGATTTCATCCCGCCGCAACGGTTTGTGGAAGAGGGTCACGAACCGGGCCTGTTCGGGCGTCATGATGGTTTTTAAAATGTCGATGAGAGTGTCACTGACCGGAAAAGGGATATTTCCGGCCCGAATCACCGTTTCCGCCGCCGCTTGATAATGTTGATCCTGCATGATCGATTCCTCCTTGCTATGTTTAATTACTGATCAAAAAACAACCGGATGGTGCCGGCGCATTTTCCGTCATCAGGAGAGATGCACTGATTGATTATCGGCGTGATCTCGTAATTTGCCTCCAGACATCTGAGTCAGCATTCTATCCGGTAAATCGGCCCGCATTCATATCTGTCCGTTTTATGTTCATCCATGCCAAGCGCTTTTGGGAATCGTTTGACCTCAATCGCGGCCAGTGAACTGATGGCGGCTTTATTCAATTGATTTGCTTTTTCAGTCCCCAGCTCAAGCACACAGTTATAAAACCACATGCCGTCATGCGTCATCCAGCATTTCCCCATGAATTCCGACAATTCTTTTTTATTCAGCCGGTCGATAAGCTTCATGTGTTTTCCTTTGAATCGATTTGGGTTTAATCAGCCATGCCCAGGGCCGCCCAGGCCCCTTCCGCCATGACCCCGGCCGCCTCGTCCACGTCGGTGACGGCGCGGCCGGATAGGTATTGCCGGGAATATTCCTGGCACGGACCCAGCAGGAGCGCGATCAGCAGGTCCCGGGGCAGGGGCCTGATTTTTCCCGTCTGGATATGCGGTTTAAACCAGCTGGCCATGGCCTGGACAAAAGCGGCATTGAGCTGTTTCATGTCATTTTCCGTGTCGTCCATGTATTCGGCATGCCGCTTCTGGAAGAGAAATCGGGCCCATTCCGGATTCTGTTTCACCCACATCAGATGATACCGGACAATCGCGAAGATGCCTTCCCGGGCGCTCGCCTGCCCCGACAGCGATTCGATCATGCCGGTCTGATAGTCCCGGATGCCCTCCAGATAGATGGCGACGGCCAGCCTGCCCTTGCTTTTGAAATGGTGGTAGACGCTGCCGGTGCTGGCCCCGGCTTTTCGGCAGATATCGGCAATGCTGGTGGCCGGAAATCCTTTTTCCGTAAAGCAGGCCAGGGCGGCGTCAATGATTTCCCGCTGTCTTTGGGGAGAACCTGCGTGGGTGGCGTTGGGTTTTTTCATGGCTAAAATCATATTTTAGAATTTGATTCTAGTCAAGTATTTTCTTAAACGGCTTGATATAAGGGTGGATTAGCGAAGTGTAATCCGCCAATCAAATAATCGGTTTTCCGTATTTTTAAAGTCTCTTTTTGACAACCCAAAAGGCGGGTTTAAGCCGTTATTCAGGCCTGGTTGATTGTATATTTGTTTTTTTATCAGATAGTTGGATTGGTTTGACCTGTTTTCAAGGTAAGATATCCCGGCCCCGTCCCGAAGGCCAGAATGTCCGGAAGGACCCGGAAGATTAATGTTTTTTTCAGTTTGTTCGATCATAGAGTGGTTGCCGAGACTAGAAACGGATTGAATTTTGGTTTTATTCCGGTTATATTTCTTACACACATCTTACATTTTCTGGAGGTGAATCGTGCAGGTTATAAAATTGTCCAGCAAGGGGCAGGTGGTCGTCCCCAAAAGCATCAGAGACCGGTATAATTGGAATACAGGCCAAGAACTCAGTGTTATTGATATGGGAGACGGTATTGTATTGAAACCCGCTCAGCCGTTTAAACCCACCACCATAGATCAGGTGGCGGGGAGGTTGAAATACACGGGCCGACCCGTTTCCCTGGATGAGATGGAAGCGGCCATCAAAAAAGGCGCTTTGGAGCGCAAGTCATGATTTCAGTTGATACAAACGTCGTGGTGCGTCTGCTGACAGGCGATGATCCGAAGCAGTTTCAAAAGGCCCGTGAACTTTTTGAAAAGGAAGAGATAATCATCACCATATCCGTTATTTTAGAGTGTGAGTGGGTCCTCCGCTACGCCTATCAATTCAAACCCCTTGAGGTTGCTGAAGCATTTGAATCTTTGTTTGGATTATCCAACGTCATGCCCCAGGAGCAGACCGTCATTTTCAATGCCATTGAATGGCATAAGCAAGGCCTGGATTTCGCGGACGCCATTCACCTGGCAAAATCACAGGATTGTGACTCTTTGGCGACATTCGACCAAAAATTTATCGCCATGGCCGCCCGGATCACCTGCTTTCCCGTCAAAGCGCCCTGAGAGTCTTTTCGGACCTGAAGTCCTGCCTTTTTCCCGTAGGGGGGATTAGCGAAGCGTAATCCACCAATCAAATAATCGGTTTTTCGTATTTTTAAAGCCTCTTTTTGACAACCCAAAAGGCGGATTTAAGCCGTTATTCAGGCCTGATTTATTTTCGGCTTCTACCATTATCAGGAATTTTCAGGATTTACGCAGCTTTTGAAGCGCTTCGGGGAGCGGGTGCCCCATGCAAAAGGCCTTGGGTGCTGAGATCTTCATCGATGTCCGGCCAATGAATTCCGTACCCCGCGCCGGCTATTTCCCAGTTTTCGCGTTGTCCTTTTGTCGCATGCAGCAAGCGGGGGTACCAAGCGACGGGAACAGATATAGTGCGCCCGTCAAAAAGATCCACAACGATTGTATCATTGGTAAAGTGAACGTTCCTGACGCGTTCACCGGCTTTAGGTTCCAAAGTATTCATGCCATGCCTCCAATAATTTTTTTTGGTTCTCCGTGGTGATCGTCGCCAATTTTCTCAATTCCTTTGCGGGAAATCCAAGATTATATGCCAGGGCCACGGGATTGAGCCAGAACTTGGCTGAAAAAGCATCTCGGTCGATATGAACATGCGGTGGTTCGTGCATATCATGGCTTTGGAGCGCAAGTCATGATTCAGTTCGACAAAAATTTATCGTAATCGCCTCTCAGATAACCGGCTTTCCCCTCAGAGAGACCTGAGCGTCTCCCGGACCCTGAAGTCCTGCCTTTTTCCCGTGGATTAGCGAAGCGTAATCCACCAATCAAATAATCGGTTTTCCGTATTTTTAAAGCCTCTTTTTGACAACCCCAAAGGCGGATTTAAGCCGTTATTCAGGCTTGGTTTGTTGTATATTTATTTTTTTATCAGATAGTTGGCTTGGTCCGACCTGTTTTCACAAGAAAGTATTGAACCGGCGGGTCATCGGCCGTGTAGCCTATAAAAACAACAATGTATCTATCTAAAACCGATTTGATAAATGAAGTGGCCCAACCCTCAGCAAGATAGGCGCGCCCAAACCCCTGGCTGGATAAAATAAATTCGTCACCGGCAGCTTTTGAATAATCTTGGTCGACATGACCATGTAGATGGATAACTCCTTTGAATTCCTCGTCTCTTAGGGGATCTGGCAATCGGGGAGGCCTTGATTGGGGTAATGAAGGATCACATGCTTCAAAAAGCAGGTCAAAGTTCGTAGTTACGATTCTGACATTGCCATCAAGTGTGCGCGAAAGGTCAAGCATGATCTTATGGGCGGAAAGATCCACGGTTACACTTGGCTTGAGCGCTTTTGCAACTTCAGTCTGAATAATTTTGACGTCAAATCTACGTTCCAGTAGCCCGAAAATTCTGTCTGCGGGGATAATTCCATTAACACCTGTCCGCCGCACAATGTCTTGAGCCTCCTTTAAAATTTTACATGCTGGCTCGTCATCATTGGCCTTTAATTCTTTGATAACATCATTCGCCAATTTGAAAAAAAGAGGAAGACCGGCACGTTCTTTTGAAACGCCAGCTCCACAAAAGAATACAACCCTGCCCTCATCTCTTGCTATCAAAAGCTCATCAGGGATTGAGGGGCCATCAGCATAAAATCTCATGAATCCCCGCGCTTCCTCGGAGGAAAGTTCATTCCAGTCCAATTACATAATTCGCGCCATTTTCCGATAGCATAGTTACTCACTGTATGGCATCTGTGTGTTGTGGTTGTAAAATCACTTTCAAACCAGGATTAATTAAGTTTCTTTTTTCCCGCCATATGCAGCCATTTTTTCCTTGATGGTAAAGCCGATTTTCTTTTTTGGGGTGTTTTCGACATGAATCAACTGATCCAGGGTTTCAAAAACAATCTGAAACCGTTCGTCCGTGATCTGTTTATATTCTTCAAGGGCTTTTCGAAGCTTTTTATTGTCCAGGAGCATTCTGCGAAATTTTACAAATACCCGCATAATCTGAATGTTTACCTGAACCGCCCGTTCACTTTTTAAAACCGATGAAAGCATCAAAACACCATGTTCTGTAAAGGCAAAAGGCGGAATGCGAAGCCCCATGATGTCCTGATTGGAGGTCGCAAATTGCGACCTCCAATCGTTTAATTCTTCTTTTGTGAGTTCAAACATGAAATCTTCCGGGAATCTTTCAATATTGCGACGCACCTGTTCCTTCAGCCGTTTTGTCTCAACACCGTAGAGTCCGGCAAGGTCCCGATCCAGCATCACTTTCATACCGCGGATCAGATATATTTTTTCTGCAATGATTTCAACAGGTACGCTATCCGTCATAATCGTCCCCCCGGCTGATACGAAATCTCTATATAATTAAAAAGCCCGGCGGCGGTGGTAATCCCGGACATATCCGGATCAATGGCGCTGTCCTTGCCCAGCACATGCCCGTGGCCGATGATGTCCGGAGTCAGTTGCCGGGGGGTGTCATCCACGGGAAAGGCCGTCCGCCACACCACGGAGGGCTGGCCGTTCACGTCGCTGAATCCCGGACTGTCTTCGTCCTTGGAATAAAACTCATTGTAATCAAGGGATACATTCGCCTCGATAAAAACCATTACGTTTTTTCCCGCGTATTTTTCCGGAATCGCCCAGCGGATGGTATGCATGTCGCCGCCTGGGGTGGCGCCGGTCACCGCATCAATATCCGGGCCCTGTTTTTCCGGCCGGACCCCGGACCATACCGGCAGCGCGCTCGGGCGCTCGTCGGCGAACATCCATTTGTCCTTGCCCGCCCCGATGGTCACGAAAACGGTTACATGATCCCCGCTTTCGGTCTCCACCCAGACGGCCAGTTGGGGGTATTTGGTGCCCATCAGCCAGGGATAATTTTCAGTGTTAAAGGCCAGGGCGATTTCCAGATATTTCCCGTGCGCATCCATGGCTTTTTCTTCCTTTATTCCGGAACACTGAACCAGAAACATCAGGATCATCGGGACAAGCAGAATTTGTTTTTTCATTTTTTTTGGGCATCCTTATTTTGTTTTGCTGGAAAAATCACCATACTACGAATTGCTGTGAAGCAAAAGAACAAAATCCTGTCCAAGAGTCCGGGGTTAAACAGGAAACGCCGGAGCGGGTTCATTGGCGAATAAAAAAGGTTGACAGGTTTTATTATATCATTATATTGCGATATAGAAAAAAAGGAGAAGCCATGAAAACGTTTATAAAGGTTATGAAAGCACTGTCTGATCCCAGCCGGGTCAAGATCATGAAAATGCTTCAGCACCGGGAAATGTGCGTGTGCGAAATCCAGGCCGCGCTGAACTTCGCCCAGTCCACCACCAGCAAACATCTCCAGATTCTGGAAAACGCGGGGTTGATCGTTTCCAGAAAAGAAGGACTGTGGGTGAATTATATGCTTTCAGATGGTGGTGAAAGCCCCTATGCGGCCAGCCTCATCGGCGGCCTGAGGCACTGGATGGATGAAGACCCTGAAATTCAGGCCCTGGCGGGTCTGCTGCCCGGCATCAGGCGCGACAATATCTGTAAAAGACAAATTGCATAATTATATCGCTGTAATTCGATTTTACGGGTTCATTCAGGATTGAAAGGAGTTTGTTTATGTCCGCCGCAACCGAAAATAATTGGAAATCCATCACTTTTGTTTCATTCGTTGCCATGATGGTCATGGTGATCATCAGCTCGGCCACCGGGCTCTGGGTGCTCACAGCCATTCCCGTGGGTTTTTTGTTCGGGTTTTTTCTGGAAAAGGCTGATCTTTGCGGGTCATCGGCCTTCAGCGAAATGATCATGATGAAAGACCGGCAGAAGTTTTGGGGCCTTTGCGTGATCATCGTGGTCAGCATGATCGGCTTTGCCGGGCTATCTGCTTTGGGGTGGATCAAGCTCGCTCCCAAGCCTCTGATATGGGCAAACTATATTGTGGGTGGGATTGCTTTCGGGGTCGGTATTGTGCTGGCTGGCGGGTGCGTGAGCGGGTGTTTGTTTAAAACCGGGCAGGGCAATTTGAATTCCATGGCCGGACTGATCGGCATTCCCCTGGGTGTGGCCGCAGTCCTGAACGGGCCGCTTCAGGGATTCAACAAATATCTGGAACAGTTTATCATTAACAATTCCGACGGGTCCGCCATGACATTTTCATCCGTCACGGGCCTTCCTTACTGGCAGCTTGCCGGGCTGTTCGGAATCGCAGCGGTTCTTGTCGCTGGGGTTTTGAAAAGAATGAAGCCGGGCCATTCCAGTTCAATTACAAAAGATGAGATTCCGCTTCTTCAGCGCGTCCTCACCCGGTCCTGGAAGCCTTGGCAGGCGGGAATCGCCATCGGGATTCTGGCGTGTTTCGCTTATCTGTCATCTGCTGCCAGCGGCAGAAATTATCCCCTGGGCGTCACCCATGGGGTTCTGCACGCTCAGCTTCTGGTGACGGACGCGCCGCTGAAACATGTGTATGCGTCCCAGGCATCACCGGCCGATACTCAGAAACAAGCCATCGCGAAACCCGCGAAACCGGAAAACCCCGCCAAAAAAGTCTCCTGGTGGCTGATACTGGAAGTGGTTTTTCTGGTGGCCGGCGCGTTCACCAGCGCGAAACTATCCAATAAAATCAAATTTTTACCGCGGCCGCCGGAGCAGACGGTGACCGCCTTTTTCGGGGGCATCCTGCTGGGAGCGGGAGCGGCCATTGCCGGCGGATGCGTGGTGGGCAATATCATGAGCGGGGTGGCCCTCATGAGTGTAGGCAATGTCCTTTTTCTGGTTGCGGTTGTTTTGGCCAATTGGGCTACCACATGGTTTTACCTCATGGGCGGCGGACTTTTGAAATCATAAAAATCGAACTTTTATGGCAATCAAATCGGCTTGATTTGGAAAATATAAATTAAACCACGGAGAGCACGGAGGACACAGAGGAAAAATGAAGGAAAAAACAAAATTATTCTGGTTGGTTGCCCTGTATCTTGGGGCCTATTTTATCCCCTGGTCCGATCCCACCGTCCGTCAGGCGGGATTTGAATCATTCATGATGCTCCAGGATTACGCCCGGGAGCATGTGCTCACCTGCCTGGTCCCGGCGTTTTTTATCGCGGGCGCGATCGCCGTGTTTGTGTCCCAGGCGGCGGTGCTGAAATATTTTGGAGCCAATGCAAAAAAAGTCCTGGCCTATTCGGTGGCCTCCGTATCCGGAACGGTGCTTGCGGTGTGTTCCTGCACCGTTTTGCCTTTGTTTGCGGGGATTTACACCCGGGGCGCAGGCATCGGCCCGGCCACCGCGTTTCTGTATTCCGGCCCGGCCATTAATGTGCTGGCCATTGTCATGACCGCCCGGATTCTGGGGTGGCAACTGGGCCTTGCCCGGGCGGTGGGGGCCATTATTTTTGCCGTGGTGGTGGGGCTCACCATGGCTTTTGTATTCCGCAAGGACGACGCCAACAGAGCGGCCGGAAATCTTTATCTGCCGGACGAGGAGGCCAAGAGTCGGACGCTTCTTCAGGACGCACTTTACCTGCTTATGATGGTTCTGATCCTCGTGTCTGCTTCTTTTGCCAAACCCGGTCTGGCGGATGCTTCGGTGTGGAAAATTCTTTTTTCGATCAAATGGTATGTCACGGGAATATTGCTTCTCGTGCTGGCCTGGATGCTCAAGTCCTGGTTTAAAAAAGACGAGCTGACTTCCTGGGTGGACGCCACTTGGGGGTTCGCCAAGCAGATTTTTCCGCTTCTGGCCATCGGGGTTATTGTGGCGGGTTTTCTGCTCGGTCGTCCTGGTCATCCCGCATTGATTCCGGAAAAATACATTGTGGCCTTGGTGGGCGGCAATTCCCTTTGGGCCAACCTCTTCGCATCGGTTGCCGGAGCGCTCATGTATTTCGCTACTCTTACCGAAGTGCCCATTCTTCAGGGACTACTGGGGTCCGGCATGGGGCAGGGGCCTGCCCTGTCGCTGCTTCTGGCTGGGCCGGCATTATCACTCCCCAATATGATTGTTATTAACGGCATTCTGGGAGTTAAAAAAACCGCTGTTTTTGTGCTCGTTATCGTTGTCTTGTCCACCATCGCCGGGATGATTTACGGGGCTTTGGTTTGATGGGGACGGGAGGCAGTGAACCAATATACCAGTCAATCAAAAATTATTTGAAAGGAAAATGAATATGGAAATCAAGGTTCTGGGGCCCGGGTGCCCGAAATGCAAGCAAGCCGAAAGTATTGTCATGGATGCGCTGGCTGAAGCAGGTGTGGCCGCCGATGTGGAAAAAGTAACGGATGTCATGAAGATCGCGGGGTATGGTGTGTTCGGTACGCCGGCGGTCATCATTGACGGTGAGGTGAAATCCGTAGGCAAGATCCCGACCAAGGCGGATGTCATGAAGTGGGTTAAAAAGTAGGAAAAGAATTTCTCAAACGCCTGGACCAGCAAAAGCACAGCGGCATGAAATCTCATCTGGAAGGATAAGGGAAATAAAATGTTACTGACCGGCTACACCAAGGAGATTTTCCGGCCCGAATGCAACGCCAGTTTTGAGTCCGTGCATTGCAAGGCCCGTTTAAATGAGGACGTGGGCGAGGTTCTGCCCTATCTCAATGCGGTTCTGGGCGGGACCCAGTATTTTACCGACCCGCCGGAGGTGATGTTCCACCATTATGGCCGGATCATCAAGGTGGGCGCTCGGGAGATCGCCATCAATGCATTGAAGGACGCTGAAGAGGCCGACCGGGTGCTGGAATGGCTGAAAACCGAAATCAATCAGGCCTGGGAAAGCCGCGATACGATTACGCCGTGTTTCACGGGCAAGGTGAAGCCCAAACTTTTTGAGATTTTGCGCCTGCTGCCGAAAACCAACTGCAAAAAATGCGGTCAGCCCACCTGCATGGTCTTTGCGGCCCAGGTGGTGGAAGGCGGACGCGGGATCGAGAGTTGCCCGGAGCTGACCGGGCCGAACCGGGAAAAACTGTCGGCGTATCTGTCCGGGTTTGAATTTGAATAAACCAACC
>PCSG01000033.1:0-1628 GCA_002772195.1 Desulfobacterales bacterium CG23_combo_of_CG06-09_8_20_14_all_51_8
AAAACCAACCCGGCGATTATTTTAGAAGAAGCCACCTTGGATTTTCTGTCCGGCAGTTCACCCCAGCAACTGGATGCAATAAAAGCCGCGAAACTGGCCACGGGCATGGGCCAGCTGATCGCATCCGGCGATATTGACGCCCAGACATAGGATCACGGGATTTGGCCGCAAACCAGGGTAACCATCAGTCCGCCATGAAAAAAATCATGGGTCGTAATGTCGGAAAACCGGAGGTGTTTTACCAGGCGTTTGTCCGGTACCATCATCGCCACCTTCCATCCTGAAAAATCTTTTTTCAGTTTTTTGCCTATCTGGTCAAACATCGCATCGACCGTGTGTTTGCTTCCCAGCCGCCGGCCGTAAGGCGGGTTTAAGACCACCAGGCCCGGGCGAACGCCCGGTTTCGGGATTTTACAATCCGCCGGCCGGAGTGCAAAAAAATCCTCGCACGTAACGCTAATCATCGTCTCCAGATCAAAAGATGCCGCCACCCGCGCCAGTTTTTCACAGATGACGGCGTCAATGTCTGATGCGAAAATAAGCGGCGTGGATATTTTTGTCATGGTTTTTTCCGCCGCCCGCCGGAGATGATCCCACTGGGCCGGCCGGAAAACCGGCCAGCCCATGAAGGCGAAGTCCCGAAACCATCCTGCCGGGATATCGGCCGATATCATGGCCGCCTCTAAAGAAAACGTGCCGGCGCCGCACATGGGGTCCATCAGCGCATCCCCGGGCCGGTATCCGGCAAGCATCAGTATGGCCGCAGCCAGGGTTTCCCGCACCGGGGCCTGGCCGCCCTGGGTTTTGAGTCCGCGCCGGTGCAGGAGTTCGCCGGTGCTGTCAATAGATACGGTAAACTGATCGTCTTCGGCCCGCACAAAAATCTGCTGGGGGGATATGTCCGGATCATCCGGACGTTTTTTACCCGGGATCCCGGACAGTTGCAGGCGGTTTTCCATGCTGGTTTTACACCGCTGGGCGATGGCGTCGGTGTGAATCAGCCGGGAATGCCGGGATGTAACGGCAAAAGTGAAGGCCGCGTCCTTATAAAGATAAAGCTCCCAGGGGAATTCAGCGAGTTTTTTTTCAAGCTGCCGGAAACTGGTGGCGGTAAAATTTGTGAGGCGCATGAGAATCCGGTTTGCCGTGCGAAGATGGAGATTGGCAAGATAACAAACGGGGAGGCGGCCGGTAAATTCCACGCCGCCCTTGGATATCCCGACGTCCGCCAGGGGCATGCCCAGGCCCTGGAGTTCGCCGGCGCACAAGGTTTCCATGCCCGGCGGGGTGGATACAAAAAATCTATGGGGTTTTCCCCGCATATGGCGTTTGATGCGTTTTTCGATGCCGGCGGTATGGGGCATTGTCGTTGAAGCCTCTATGATGGGGGGAGCATTTTTTTACCGATAGAATCTGTGAAACCCGTATTGTTTTTTCAATTTTTTTTATGCTATAAGATAACCCGAACTCAGGCAACGATCTTATCACAGCATTCGGGAGACGGCCATGGAATCTTTTGGGAGACGTTTTTTAGAAACCATTGTTTTCAGGGACTTTACCGTCTTGGACATCCTCATCGGCATCGGCGGACTCATCCTCTTTCTGGTTGTCTGGCGGATACTGAAACG
>PCSG01000033.1:1650-10392 GCA_002772195.1 Desulfobacterales bacterium CG23_combo_of_CG06-09_8_20_14_all_51_8
CCTATTTATGCCCAGGTGGTCCGGTGCGAGGCCTGCGACTGGCAGGGCCAGGTGAGCAAGCATGCCGGCCGGTGCCCCAAATGCAATGCCCCTCTGGGAGATCAGAAGGCAAAACCATACGCGAAAAAATAGCGTTTTAAAAATCAATCCATCATTATCCTTGAAATTTTCACCCATGATCCAGAAAATAATTTCCGGGGGCCAGACCGGCGCGGACCGGGCGGCCCTTGATTTCGCCATCAACAACGACATTCCCCATGGCGGATGGGTTCCCAAGGGCAGACGCGCCGAAGACGGGGAAATCCCCGCCCGCTATGATGTCCGGGAAGCGCCCGTCGGTGATTACAGCCGGCGCACCGAACTCAATGTCATGGATTCCGACGGCACACTCATTTTAAGCTACGGCGAACTGACCGGCGGCTCGGCCCTGACGGCGATGCTTGCGAAAAAACACGCCAAACCCTGCCTGCATATGGATTTAAACCGTCATACGGAATTTCAGGCCACCGTGGATATCACCCATTGGATCAATGAAAACCGGATTGAAGTGTTGAATGTCGCCGGGCCCCGGGCCGGAAATGATTCCAAAATCTATGACGCCACGGTCAATGTCCTTGAAGCTGTGTGGCTTCTGGGCCTTGTCGGCGCAACCCTGCCGGAGGTGATGAACCGGCCGGGGGACCCGGCGGTCCGGGCGGCTTTTCCGGATTCGGTGGATGCGGCCGTGACCCGGCTGTCAGCGGAGCTTCCTCTCAAGGACAGGTCAATGCTTGCGGGCATGTCGGAAACGGATCTAAATCATCTGCACCCGTCTCTGGGCATTTATATTCAAACCACCTATGGGATTTCCGAAGGAAATGATTCCCTCATGGCCTCCTGCCGAAAGGCGGTGGACGGGGCGGAGTTGGACCCCGACGGCGCGGCATCGGTGATTATCCAAAAACTCTGGGGAAATTTACAAAAAACCCACCGGATTCGAAGGGTAAAATAAAGGAGGGTTCAGAACGAATCAATACTATCGACACCCATCCGTATTGCGGGACTTCGGCGGGAAAAGGCGGGCGGATGGATTTTCCGTTGCTAACGATCCAACTCCTTCCGGATGGCGCGGGCGATATCCTTTAACAGGTAGGGCTTTTTACGGTCTCCCCCTTTCCCGTGAAACCGTTTAGAATGGAGTCGTCCGGAATACGGGCGGCGGGCATTCTGCTCGCAGGCAGGTAAACGCTGATGGTGGTGCCTTTTCCCGGCGTGCTTTGGACATCAATGTGTCCGTCATGGTCCCGCACCGCTCCCCAGACCAGGGCCATTCTCAGTCCCGTGCCGCTTCGGCCCATGACTTTTTTGGTGTAGAAGGGCTCGAAAATCCGCTCTTTGTCTGCATCCGGAATTCCGATGCCCTGATCTTTTATTTTCAACAGGACATACTCGCCTTTTTTAAATGACGGCAGGTCCGGCAGCGGATCGTCCATATAAAAATTTTCCGTTGAAATGAGAATCTCTCCGCCTTCGGGCATGGCTTCGGCGGCATTGGATATCACAT
This sequence comes from Desulfobacterales bacterium CG23_combo_of_CG06-09_8_20_14_all_51_8, assembly GCA_002772195.1. GTDB lineage: Bacteria > Desulfobacterota > Desulfobacteria > Desulfobacterales > Desulfosalsimonadaceae > SURF-3. The sequence goes on from PCSG01000033.1 coordinate 3,194, forward strand.
TCATCAGGATTTTGACCATATGGATCGATGACCCCGAAATGGTGAGCAGATGGCTGTCCAAAGCGGTTTTGATGCTGACACGGGGATGCGCCGCCATTTGATAGTGATGCTCCGGGCTTTTTAAATGGTCGGTGATGATGGCGTTGAGGCTCAGAATTTCCCGGCTGTTCATTCCTTTCCGCGCGAGGGTGAGCAGGTCCTGAACAATGGCGGCGGCTCTTTCGCCGGATTTTTTGATGGTTTCCAAGGGGTTGCGGATGGGACTGTCCGCCGGGAGTTTCATCAGCAGCAGGTCCGGATAGCTGACAATGCCGGATAAAATATTATTCAAATCATGGGCCACCCCGCCGGCAAGGGTCCCGATGGCCTCCATTTTCTGGGCCTGGCGCAGCCGGTCCATCATTTTCTGTTTTTCCAGCTCAGACGCCACACGCTGGGTGATGTCCCGGCAGATTCCGCGAAATCCGCAGGCCAAGTCATTATTGTCTTTTATCAGGGTAACGGATGCTTCAATATAACATTGGGCCCCGTCTTTCCGGCTGAGCTTCCAGTCCAGGGCCTTTGCCGGTATCCCGGTCCGAAACACCTGATTAAAGGTTTTAAAAAGGAATAAATGCGCTTGCCCAGTCCGATACTCAGCCGCATTATGGGAGAAACGCTGCAGAAAATAAGGGCCAGGAGGTGTTTCTGTTTTGAAATAAAGTCAATATAATATTTTCGAGAGGCAAGGGAGGCGCCTTCAAGACGGGTGTCATCAATGATATGGACGTAGGGCTCATTTTCAGGAATACCGGCCCGCCGCACGTCTTCATACAGGGACAGGGATTTCTGAATATCGGGCAGGGTAAGGTATCCGGCGGGCCGGCTGACGAGAATATGCCCCTCCAGAATGGAAAAATCAGACCGGAAGTTTTCTCCGAGCTGGACGTTCGTCCATTCCGGCCGCTGCTCAAGGGCGAGGTGCGGCGCCGGTTTTTTTTCAAGGTCAGCCGAAGAACCGCCGTGATTTATTTTCTGCATCAGGGTGTCTTTGAAGTTCTTTATTAATCAGAAATCTTTGAATTTAAATAGAATATGTCCGTTAATAAATCAAGTCAAATTTAGGTCAGGTTTAAAGACATTCTTGCCCGGGCCTGGTTTTGGTAAGCCAGCGGTCCTTTGCGCCGCCGGCGGAGTGCCGAAAATTTTAAACCGCTCTTGCGCGCATTGACCTGCCGCTCTTTTTCCTTTAAGATAAAATTTAAACGGATATTGTCTTTTGAACCATGGTTTCAGGAGAAGCGCCCATGAACCCCTATGCCTACCGGACCGCCGGATATGCCATCAAGGCCCTTTCCAACCTGACCCGGGCCAATATCCGGACCCATGGGGAAGAAGACATCCCCAAAGGCGCAGTGATTTACGCGGTCAATCATTTCACGCGCATGGAAACCTTTTTTATTCCCTACTATATTCACCGCCTGACCCGCCGGATTATCTGGGCGCTGGCCGATGATTCGCTTTTTTCAGGCGGCCTGAAAAATTTTCTGGACCGTCTGGGGGCGGTGTCCACGAAAAATCCGGACCGGGACCGGCTCATGGTCAAAAGCCTGCTCACCGGCGAGGCCTCCTGGGTTATTTTCCCCGAAGGCCGCATGGTCAAGAGCAAGAAAGTCTATGATAAAAAAGAGGAAAAAAGGGGAGAGTTCCTTATCGCCGCGCCGGAAGGACCCCATTCTCCGCACACCGGCACCGCAACCCTGGCCCTGCGCACCGAATTTTACCGGGAGCGGCTTCGCCGGATGCTGACCGGATATCCGGAAGAGGCCGCCCGCATCATGGAGATGTTTGATATTCAGGATCCAGGGCCGGTTCTGGCTCAGGAAACCTTTATTGTTCCGGTCAACCTGACCTATTATCCCATCCGTGCCCGGGAGAACATGCTCAGCCGCATGGCCGAGCTGTTTGTCGGCGATCTTTCCGAACGAATGATCGAAGAGATCATGACCGAGGGGACCATGCTGCTGTCCGGGGTGGATGTGGACATGCGCTTCGGCAAGCCCATCCGCATCGCCCCCTACCTCAAGAGCGCGGCCATCCAGAAAGATATCGGGGCGCTGATTCCCATCAATTTTGACGACACGATTTCCTCGATCCAGATGTTGCGAAAGACCGCCCACCGCATCATGGAACGATATATGTCGGTCATTTACAACCTGACCACCGTCAACCACGACCATATTTTCGCCTCCCTGCTCAAATATATTCCCGAAAAGAAAATTCCGGAAAAAGAATTCCGGCAGCGGGCCTATATGGCCGCCACCCTGTGCATGGAATGCTTGGATTTTTATCGGCATGATTCGCTGATGCGCAACCAGATTTCCCTGCTCACCGACGACCGGAATGGCAAAATCGGCAATTTCATCCGCCTGGCCATGGAAACAGGCGCGATCGCCAAGGAAGATGACGCGTTTGTTATTCACCCGGACTTTGGCGAGGTATCGGATTTTCACCGGGTGCGGGTGGATACGCCTATTGCAGTTATCGCTAATGAAATCGAACCATTAACCGTACTTCAGGAGAAACTTCGGGGCATTGCCAGCGTCCATCCCCTGCGGATCAAATACAAAATAAAAGAAGATTTAATCAACAAAGCCCGGTTTGATTTTGAAAAAGCCTATGCCCGGTTCGCCGTTCCCGAAGAATCCAAACCCAGGGAGGTGGGGGCGCCGTTTCTCATCCGGGGAAAAGAAAAGCATATCGGCGTGGTGCTGGTGCATGGCTATATGGCGGCCCCCCTGGAGGTGCGGGCACTGGCGGAATATCTCGGCGATCGGGGATTCCGGGTGTATGCTCCCCGCCTCAAAGGCCATGGAACAGCCCCGGAAGATCTGGCTGCCAGCACCTTTATCGAGTGGGTGGAATCGGTCGAAGAGGCTTTTGTGATCATGGATGGGATCTGCCGGAAGGTGGTGGTGGGCGGGTTTTCCGCCGGCGCGGGCCTGGCCCTGGATCTGGCCTCCCGGGTGAAGAATCTGGCCGGCGTTTTTGCCATATCGCCGCCGCTGAAGCTTCAGGATTTTTCAGCCCGGTTTGTTCCGGCGGTCAACCTCTGGAACCGGGTGATGGGCCGGTTCAATGTGGGGGCCGCGAAAAAGGAATTTGTGGTCAATCATCCGGAAAATCCCCATATCAATTATGTCCGCAATCCCATTTCCGGCATCCGGGAGCTGGACCGGCTCATGGACCAGATGGAACCCCGGCTGCCGGAGATCCAAGTCCCGGCCCTGGTGGTCCAGTCCCAAGGAGACCCGGTGGTCAATCCGGAAGGGTCCTTTAAAATCTTCAAAAAACTGGGATCCGAGGATAAGGAATATCTGCTCGTCAACTATCCGCGTCACGGCATTATCAACGGGCCGAGGGCGGATCGGGTGTTTCGGGCCGTGGGAGAATTTCTGGAACATCTGAAATCCGGTGGGGCCGGCGACCCGGGGGGAGTGTTCAGAAAATAAAAAAGGGCATCTTTGCCGATATCGGCGAAGATGCCCCTGTCTGGATGCCGGGAATGGTTAAACGACCGTTACATTTACCGCGGAAGGTCCTTTTGCGCCTTGCTCAATGTCAAAGGTGACGTGGTCTCCTTCATTGAGCGTTTTAAAACCGGTTGCGTTGATTCCCGAATGATGTACAAATACATCCGGTCCATCTTCCTGTTCAATGAAACCGTAGCCTTTTTTTTCGTTAAACCACTTTACAGTTCCATTCGCCATAGTGATGCCCTCCATGTTCAAAAATTGCTAAAAAAATGACGTTTACTCCTTTACCTTCAGGTCACCACTTCGGCAATGGTAATACCCTCGTAAAGAAACCGGCCTTTAAAAATATAAAGACCTTAATAATTGTGAGAAATATTAAATGAAATTTTACCAATGTCAAGAATTTGCTGTTATAAGGATACATTTTTATGAACGCTGTTTCGCGTCGCAGGAAAAATCTGGAAAAACAGTTAAAGCCCATGATGCGGATGGATAGGCTGAAATCAATGTTGCTGCGGACCATCCAGGTGCCGGCGGACCTATCTTCCCTCACCACACAGGACATCCCCGGCGAAATTGATCCGGCGGCCGCGGGAATGACCCAGGAAGACGTGGACGCCATCTGGGCCAGTGTGGAAGGTCTTTACCGGACCGGCGTTTATCCGGGCCTTTCATTTTCTCTGCGCAAAAACGGATGCCTTGTCCTTCACCGGGCCATCGGCCACAGCCATGGCAACGGCCCGGGAGATCCGCCGGATGCGGAAAAGATCCTCATGACGCCGCAAACCCCGGTCTGCCAGTATTCCGCTTCCAAGGCGGTGACGGCCATGATGATTCATCTCCTGGCCGAGCGCGGGGATCTGGATCTGGATGATCCGATTAAAAAGTACATCCCTGAATTTGCCCGGAACAACAAGCAGGACATCACCATTTTTCACCTGATTTCCCACCATGGGGGCATTCCCACGCCGCCCGCCGATACGGACCCGGAAATCCTCTATGATCAGGAAGCGTTCGTCCGGCTCATCTGCCGCCTGAAACCGACGTCGCCGCAAGGGGGCAGCATGGCCTATCACGCCATCACCGGCGGCGTGATCTTAGGAGAAATCGTCCACCGGATTACCGGCGGCACCTTGCGGAGTCTTTTGGATGAGTCCATCCGGAAGCCCTTGGGATTCCGGTATTTTAATTATGGGGTCCCGGACGCGGACATTCCCCGGGTGGCGATGAATTATCATACCGGTCCGCCCCTGATTTTTCCGATCTCCTATATCGCCCGCCGGGCCCTTTCCGCGCCCTGGGGCGAAGTGGTGCGCATTTCAAACCAGCCGCGATTCATGCAGGTGATTATTCCGGCGGCCAATCTCGTGGCCACGGCCGATGAAATGGCCTTGTTTTTTCAGCTTCTGCTGAACGGCGGGGAACTCGGCGGGGTGCGGATTTTTCAGCCGGAAACTGTCCGCCGGGCGGTTGCGCCTGCGGCAAAGATGGGGTTTGACGGCACCATGGTCGTCCCCATGCGATACAGCGCGGGATTGATGCTCGGAGCTGCGCCGGTGGGATTGTGGGGGCCTTATTCGGAATCGGCTTTCGGCCATGTCGGGTTTATGAATATTCTTTGCTGGGCTGACCCGGCCCGGGATATTTCCGTCTCCCTTCAAACCACCGGCAAAACCCTGATCGGTACTCACATCGGGCCTTTGGTGCGGTTTTTGTTCATCGTGGGGCGGCGCTGCCGGATGAAAACCGATCCGGACAGGGATGTGGGGCCGTTTTCGGCGTTTATAGAGCCGTTACAGAAAATGCTGCGGAAGCTGATGCTGGATTAACGATGGGAAATCACAGATGAGAGTGATTTTTCGAAGCGGCGTTTGTAACTATTTTTTTATAACAAGCCAAATATTTAATCGTTTTTCGTCGTCGGTACTTATTTTTTGAGAATCCGGGATGATTCTCTCCGGAAACCAGATTTTTAATATTTTTATTGAAATTACCCTTTAAATTAACTATATTTTTTATATACACATTATATTTAATCATTTTTTGAGGATTGTAATGATTTTTTGGAGATAAATTGGCTTTGGAAGCAATACAGAATCGGGCGGCAGGATATGCATTTCTGATCGAGCAATGCCGACTGAACGTTTTGCCTAACTGGCACACGTCTTCGGTCAGCCCGATAGGAACATTGCGCTCGACCATTCAAGGCGGTCTGGTTGAATCGGTCTATCCCCAGTCCTATTGGCCCGGAGATCGGATTGGGGACCATCTGGAATTCGCATTGAAGTACGACGGAACCAACCTCGGCATTTTGTCGGCCCTTTTCGAGGCGGTCGTTCTAGAGGATATCGCGGACTGGATCAGATCGAAACCCACGGGAAAATACGCCCGCCGGATCTGGTTTTTGTATGAATTTCTGACCGAACGGAAGCTCCCGCTGCCGGATCTGACCAAGGGAAATTACATTGAGCTTCTGGATGCGAACCGGTATTACACTGCGGTGCCAGGCCAGCGCGCGCAACGCCAACGAATCATCAACAATCTGCTTGGCAGTCAGGATTTTTGCCCCGTTATTCGAAGGACCGAAAAGCTTGCCGCCATGGAAGAAATCGATTTGCGAAAGCGATGCGAAGATGTGGCAGCCGCCTATCCGCCGGAACTGCTCAGGCGCGCCTTGAGCTATCTTTACAGCAAGGAAACCAAGTCCTCCTTCGAGATCGAGCACATCAGACCAGGCGCCTCCAGAACCGAGAAATTCATCGGTCTTCTGGAAATGGCGGAGCGCAGGGACTTTTGCGAGAAGCCGCTTCTGATCGAAGTGCAGAACCGAATCGTCGATCCCCGTTTCCAGGATTCGGAGTACCGCGCAACCCAGAATTACGTGGGGCAGGCGATTTCCTATCAGAGACAGCTTGTTCATTACGTTTGCCCGAAACCCGAGGATATTTCCGAATTGATGAACGGGCTCATTACCGCCCATGGGATCATGAAAGAAGGCGCCCTGCCGGCCGTTATCCATGCCGCCGCGATTTCTTACGGCTTTGTCTTCTTGCATCCCTTCGAGGATGGAAACGGCCGCATTCACCGGTTTCTCATCCATAATATCCTGTCTCTCAGGGGAGCAATTCCCAAAGGCCTCATGTTTCCGGTCTCCGCCGCCATGCTGAAGAATCCCGCGCTTTACGATTATTCCCTGGAAGCATTCTCGATCCCGCTTGTGCGACTGGTTGAATATGACCTGGACGAGCTGGGCCGGATGACCGTACCGGGAGAGACCGACCGCTGGTACCGCTACATCGATATGACGGCCCAGGCCGAGGCGCTGTATGATTTTGTGGGGCTCACCATCGAGCACGAACTGGTGGAAGAACTGGATTTTCTGGCAAGCTACGACAAGGCCAAACAGGCAATTCGGGAGATCGTGGATATGCCCGACCGCCTGATCGATCTCTTCATCCAGCTCTGCCTCCAGGGGGGAGGACGTCTCTCGGCAAAAAAAAGAGAATCACATTTTAGCTTTCTGACAGATGAGGAATGGAGCCGGATGGAGGATGCCGTCCGGACGGAATACAAGAGATAGCAAAAGAATTGAAAAACGGCCATTGGACGATTAAAAATCCTTGAGCTCGTGCCGCATGAGCTTTCCCACCGGGCTTTTGGGCAGGAGATCCCGGAAGTCGATGA
>PCSG01000033.1:10412-11276 GCA_002772195.1 Desulfobacterales bacterium CG23_combo_of_CG06-09_8_20_14_all_51_8
GCGAGGCGCTCTTTGCAGAAATCAATGATATCTTTTTCCGTTACTTTTCCCATATAATTGATTTTGAGAGAAATCACCGCTTTTACCGTTTCCCCCCGGTAGGGGTCTGGATGGCTGACCACCGCCACTTCCTCCACCGCCGGATGCAGATAGAGCACATTTTCGATTTCCCTGGGCGCGATATTGTAGCCGGAGGCCACGATCAGGTCCTTGATTCGGTCGACAAAATGCACGAAATCCGCCTCGTCGATATACCCCCGGTCCCCGGTGCGCAGCCATCCATCCGGCAGAAACGCGGCTTCGGTTTCCTTGGCTTTGTTGAGGTATCCGGCCGCCACCTGAAGGCCCCGGTAGCAGATTTCGCCTTCCTGGTTGCGTTCCACGATATGGCCGGCGTCATCCGTGATTTTGACTTCAGAGTAAACCGGGATTCCCAGGGCGTCGGCTTTTTCCTTGATGCCGGGCACGGAAATGATGCCGCCGCTGTTGGTTTCAGTCATCCCCCAGCCGTTGATGAGTGAAAGTCCCGTCAATTCCTTCCATTGTTTCTGAACCGCAACCGGCACCGGGGCCGCGCACCCGATGCTGGCCTTGATGCTGGAGAGATCATAGAGGTCGATCATGTCCGGTCGGGACATGAGGGCGATGAAAAACGTCGGCGGTCCGAAAACCACATTCACGCCATAGGTTTTGATGATCCGGAAAGCGTCCTCCACGTCAAACAGCGGAATGGGGATGACGGTGCCTCCCTGGTACAGGGCCGGCAACTGGTGAAGCAGATACCCGGACGTATGAAACATGGGCATGATGGAAAAATTGACTTCCCGGCCTTCCCAGGCGCGGAAGGCGTGGGCGTGGGTCAGG
>PCSG01000033.1:11307-19357 GCA_002772195.1 Desulfobacterales bacterium CG23_combo_of_CG06-09_8_20_14_all_51_8
TTACCCCCAGGGGTTTTCCCGTGGCGCCCATGGTGTAAAGCAGCAGGACCATGTCTTTTTTGGCGTCCACCGGCGTTTCGGCCTCCAGAGGCGCGCAGGCTTCAATGGATTCAAAAAAATCATGGGTCCCGGCAATGGTCTGCTTGGGGGTTTCCCAGAAATATTTCAGGGAATGCGGGATGATCGCCGACGGATCCACCCAGTCTTTGACATTGGTCACAATCACATGGTCCAGAAGGCCGGTTGCTTTTAAATCTTTGACCTTATCATAGAGGATGTCCAGGACGAAGATGGCGCGGGCCCCGGAATCCTTGATTTGGTAGGCGAGTTCCTCCGGCTGAAACATGACATCCACGGGCGTGTGGATGGCCCCAATCATGGCCACCCCATAAAAGGCCACGATGTGCTGAAGGGAATTGGGCAGCATGGTGGCCACCACATCCCCTTTGCCGATGCCGAGGCTTTTGAGCAGGGCCGCGTATTTGCGGATTAAAACGTCCAGCTCCCGGTAGCTGGCTTTTTTGTCCAGGAAAATAACGGCGGTCTCATCCGGATGGGTTTTCACGGTTTCCTTAAACAGCGCGTAGATCGACACCATGGGAACCGGAGGCAGGGGTTCCATGAACCAGCTCGGATGACTGATGACATAGGCGTCTTCCGGCGCGTATGTTCGACCTTCCTCCAGCCAGATGTCCGGATATCCGAAACTCCGGTAGCAATCCATCAGCGCTTTATCAAAAAAGCCGGGGCCTGCCTGAAAACGCGGGGGCATGATGTTTTTCATTGAAGTTCTCCTCTGAAGGAAACCGTGCCAGTGTTCTAACGCATTATAATTATCCGGAAATGGCCGGCATGTCAATCCGGTTTGACTGAAACGAAGAATAAAAGCCCAGAAACTTAAAAACCGAAGGCGCTGATTCATGAGACAAATTTTGAAATTTCGTGGGGATAAGGTCCACGAATCGATAGGGTGCCGCTATCTTAATCCTTGACTTTTCATAGAGGAAATTCAATTTATTAATATGATTTTAACCCTCTTCCCAGGTCCAAACCTAATCCGGGGCCTTTTATCGCGGATTCCTGCTGTCGGCTTTGCCTTTAATTGAAACAATGGAGAAGGAGATTTTATGAAATTTTATCATTCAATGAGTGTTTTGTTCTTGTGCGTATTGGTTTCCTGCCTGTTTCTCTTTTCTTGCAAGGATGCCGCCAAAACGGAAAAAGCCGGGAAGTTCGAGATTACCGGGGTTGAGTACAGCATCCGGCAGACGCATGGAGACGAGGGTACCCAGGGGACCCGGGGTATGTCTTATGTCGTTGATGTGCGCGGTAAAGTAAAAAATATCGGGGATGTGGATGTCAAACGGATGGTGGTAACAGGGTATTGCCGATCATGCATACTGGAGTTTACCGGTCAGCGCTGGTTCACCTCGGATTGCGATAAAACCGAGAATCAAAAGAATGTCATCAGTTATCTGCCGGCTGGCGGGGAAGAGGAATTCAGCTTTGAAGAGGTGGCGTTTTATTTTACCCACGAGAAAAAAGCACCTGAAAATATTCCCGAGAAAATTGAAGTCGTTGTCGAGTCTTTTGAAACAGTGAAGTAGGCGACATAAAAAACCGGATTGGACTTGATTTCGGCGGCTTAAAGCATTTTCTGAAAAGCCTTCACCGCCCCGTAGGCTGTGGCGATGGCCAGGCCGGCCCCGCATTTCTGGCGCATCCAGTCCTGGTGGGCCAGGATGGAGCCGGCGGCAAACAGGGTGTCATAAACCGGTCGGCCGGCAAGGTCGGTTGGCCGGAATAAAGCATCGATTTCAAGGCCGGCCTGATTGATCCCGTGGCCTCGGGGGTCGAAAAAATTCGTCTGGTGCCAGAGAGCCCGGTCCGGGGGCTGAAACACCGGCAAATCAAAAAGGGGCTCCCGGATGGCTTTTCGGCCCGCATGAAGCCCCATTCCCAGAAATCGTCCCCCGGCCAAAATCACGCCGTCGGATTCAATGATATGCTCGACGTCGCCGGTGGCCCGGTCCCCCACGCTCAAGACAAAACTTCCATTTTTCTGAACTTCTGCTGTAACGACCCGTTTTTGAGCGAACATCCGGATCCCTCCGGCAACCAGGCGCTTATCCAGGGCTTCTTTTAATCGGGTGCCGGGAACCGATGGCGGGATGGTCGGGATTTCAAACACCGCAACGCCCAGCAGTTCCTCAAGATGCTCCCGAACTTCCCGGGGTTTATAAATTCCCAGGATCGCCGGCAGTCCCAGGGCCATGGCGTCTCCGAGATCGGGCCGGATGGCGTCGGCCAGGGCGATCCGGTTGGATTCGATCTCCAGAGACCGGGCCATATGTTCCGGATACAGATCCGCCGAAGGCCCGACCGCCGGAAAGGATACCCGTAGATAGCGGATCGCCGGCCAGCGGGGCGTCAGCATGTCGGCGATCTGTTTTGCGCTGAAAGCTTTCAGCCCCCAGAAGTCAACGATCAAGCAAGATTGTTTTTCTTTGAGCGCCTTCGCCCCGGCCCACATGGAGCGCGGCACCGCGTATGTCGGTTTGACTGTTCCCACCGGCGTGATCACTTCCGTGTTTTGGTTTTTATCGGCCACATAGGGGCGTTCCGCCGCAGAAAGAAACGCCATGAACTGATCCATGGCAGCTCTAATGTCCGACCGGCTCAGGCGGGCATAGGGATGGTTTGGAGCATCGCTGATCAGTTGTTCAATGGCATCCCAGGGATTGTCCCAGACCTTGCCTGATTCAACCGGATGAACGCCCATCAGGTCAAGAAAGCCGCTCGAGTAAATCATTCCGCTGTTCACGCCCACCTGGACCGTGTCAATGTGATTTGCGGACGCAAAACAGGCGGCGGCCATGCCGGCCATGCCGGCCATGCCGGTGCCGATGATGGTGAGGCGCGCTTTGGTCTTTGGAATGGGGGTCATTTCGTTTCTTTCTGTGAATGAAGTGAAGCATCCGGACAAAGTTCAAGGCTGAAAAACCCGCAATGCATGGCTTCCTGGAGTTCCGCCTGGATCACCGGGGTGTCCCAGAGCAGGCACCGCTGCCCTTTCCAGCGCTCGTTGATAAACGATCGGATCTCGGACGCGCCCTGGTCGGATCGCAGGTGATCCCGGTCATACAGGTAAGCGGCGATCCTCAGGCTGCAGAAATTGCCCTGACAGGAGCCTTTGCCGATGCGGCTGCGCTTGCCGATGCCTTTCAAATCCGCCTGTTTGTTGAAGATGTCGAAATACCCGACGATTTCCTCAATGGCGCTCTGGGGCACCATTTCACATTCGCACAAGAGCAGATCATCCCTTTCGTGGGCGGAAAACCAGCTTTTGGGGGAAAATCCCGGAACCGCCCACCGGGTTTCATGGCTGGAGATCAGGGGAATCCGGCGGGTCAGGCAGGGAGCGGAAACGCCCAGCCGGGAGCAGACCATATCCGATGTTTTTTCCGCCATCAGGCGGAACGTGGTCAGCTTTCCGCCAGTGATGGTGATAAAATTGTCAATGCCGTCCCGGGCGTGGTCCACCAGATCAAACCCCCGGGTGACGGACCGGTCGTCGCCTTTCCCGCCGCCGCCCAGAAGCGGCCTCACCCCGGAGTAAGCCCGGATATAGCGGGCGGTTTCCAGAACCGGCATCATGCACGCGCCTTCGGCGACGATCCGGTCGACTTCCGCGATGGTCGGCGTGATTTCGTCTAAGGATTCCATGCGCAGGGATGTGGTGCCGATAATGGAAACCGTACCGCCGGGGACCAGGATATCGGCATCTCCCGGGGGCCGGAGCCGGTTGATCACGCGCTGGGTGATCCGGCTGTGGGTGATGAGCAGGGTTCCTTTGGAATAGATCAGGGAAATGGCGGCGCCGGCCAGGGCCGCGACTTGTCCTGCCCAGGCCCCGGTGGCGTTGACAATGATGTCCGCTTCAATGGAAACCCTTTCTCTGGTGATTTTTTCGATCAGATCGACGGACTCTATGCGGCCGCCTTTTTGGTGAAAGGCGATGACTTTTAAATGCCGCAGAAATTTGCATCCGAGTTTCTGGGCGTCGGTGATGTTTTCGAGGACCAGCTTGAACGGATCAACAGAGGCGTCTTCCACCGCATAGGCGGCGATGATTTTATCGGAAAGGGCTGGTTCCGCGGCCCGGGCTTCGGCAACGTCCATGGGCCGGCAGAACAGGCCGGAGCTGTCGCAAAATCCCTGAAAATCAGCGATAAATTTTTCATTATCGCCTTCAACCGCCACGAAAAGCCCGCCGGTCTCTTCGATGCAATCCGGCGCCATGTGCTTTAAGAGACGGTTTTCATCCCGGCATTCTTTCGCGGACTCCGGATCATTGGACACATAGCGGGCGCCGCTGTGCAGCAAACCGTGGTTGGCGCCGGACGCGCCGGCATTAATATCATTTTTTTCAACCAGGATGCATTTGACGCCCCGCAGGGATAAATCCCGGGCAACGCCGGTGCCGGTGGCCCCGCCGCCGATGATGAGCGCCTGTGTTTTTAAATTTTTTTTCAAAGAGAATCTCCCCCCTGAGGCGGCCGAACTGCTGAAATTGAAAACCGGAAAATCCGGATGGACCGAATTTATTTACTTTATCAGAAAGTCGGGCATTTTTGAACCAATTTTATTTCTATTATTTGTTGCGGATATGGATTTGTGGGGAGGCTGGTGGATAGCATCAGGCGGCGGATTTTTTTCTTTGCCAATTTTTTGTCAGGTCTCTATGATGAATCATCGTTATGTGGTTTCATGGAATCAAAAGGGCGGTTTTTATGTGTCAACACCCCCGAACCTATCACGAGGCAACCCGCTACGGCCGGTATGCCATGGACCACCATGCTCTGGATTGGGACCGACCAGCCCAATCCCTATAAGTCCTATGACGGCTTGGACGCGGTGCCGCTCCCGGAAGCCGGCGGGCTGCCGGATGTCTTCCGCTTGTGTTCATGACCCATTTGGACCGGCTGGGAGAAAAATATGGAGATTGATCAACAACTCAAGCGATTGAAAAAAGACGGCCGGGAAATTCTCGGGTGTTTTCCCCTGTATCCGCCCCCTGGAGCTGTTTTACGCCATGGACCTGACGCCCGTGGTGCTGTGGGGGCTGGGGGAAGCCGCGGCCGGAACCCCGGAAAGCGACCGGCATCTTCAGAATTACACCTGCTCGGTGGCCCGGCATCTGACGGAATTCGTTTTGTCCGCGGACACCGGCCTGCTTGACGGCCTGTTCATGTACAATGCCTGTGATACCCTTCGAAATCTGCCGGAGATCATTGAAAGCGGACTTGCGGAAAAAGGCCGGAATCTCCCTCTGATCCGGGTCCATATCCCCATGGCTCTGCCCGCCCACACCGATGTGTCCGCGTATTTTAAAAACGAAATGGCCCGTCTGATTCGGGAATTGGAGGCGCTTTTTAATGTGACTTTCTCCGGCAAAAAATTCATCGAGGCTGTAAAAAACGTCCGGGAAATCCGGCAATTGATGCTGGCGGCGGAAAACCGGGTGGCGGAAGGGAGGCTGAGCTTTGCGGATTTCGCAGAGGCTTTGACCGTCTGCCGGTTTTCTCCCTTTGACGAACAGACGGCCCTTCTTGCGGCTTTGAACAACGGGAATCCCCATTGTTCACCCGGCCATGATTCCGGGCCGGGGGTGATCGTCAGCGGCATCCTGCCGCCCCCCACACCCGTCATCCACGCCATCGAGTCCGCCGGGCTCCGCATCGTGGGCAATGATATCGCATCACTGGGCCGCTCCTATGCCAGCATGCCGGAAATCCGGGAGGATCCAGGGGCCTATTTTCTGGATTTTTACTATCAGCATTTTCCCTGTCCCACCCTGCTTTATACCGGAGACCGGCGCACCATGTCCCTGCTGCATCTGGTGGAAAAGACACGGGCCGCAGGCGTGATTTTCATGGGGGAAAAATTCTGCGAATATGAATATTTTGAATTTCTCCATCTGACGGGCCGGCTCAAGGAGCGGGGAATTTCGACCCTGGAGTTTGAAATCGCAGGATACGACACGGCCCATTTGTCGGCCCTGGAGTCACGGATCGAGGCTTTTGCAGAGTTATTGAAACAACGGGATTAATGCTCTGATTCTTGAATTCGATAATGGTTTCAAATCGTAGGAGGGATTAGCGAAGCGTAATCCATCGAAGGAAAATGCCAATTTTGAAAAGACGCGACAAAAATACCAAACGGCGGATTACGCTGCGCTAATCCGCCTTACGGAAAATGATTTAAAAATTTAGGAAAGGGGTTTATCTTCTCCCGCTCTGAAAAGAGGACATTTTTATGTCGGAAAAACAAAAAACCCAAGCCGGGAAAAATCTGACCAAAGTGGTGGGGGACGCCTACATGGACCTTCACACAAAAGCGGCCCAGGGCGCGTTTGTGGTGTGGATCGCCATCAATGTGCCGGCGGAGCTGTTCGCCGGATTTGAAAACGTGGTGTACGCGGTCCCGGAGAGCCACGCGGCCTTGAACGCCGCCAAAGGCGCGGGCGTGATTCAGTGTGAAAAAGCCGAGCGCCTGGGCTATTCCCCGGACCTGTGCTCCTATGCCCGGATTGATATCGGAAGCGCCGCAAGTGGCGGCAAGGATTCCCCGACCTTCGGGCTGCCCAAGCCCGATCTGCTGGTGTCCGACACCAACAACTGCTCCCTGCTGGTCAAATGGTTCGACGCCCATCATCGACGCATGGAAGTCCCGCACTTTATCATCGACGTGCCCTTCTGCTACGGCCCCCAGCGGGCGGAAGACCGGCGCTATATCGTTTCGCAGTTTACGGACCTGATCCGCGTCATAGAAAACATGTCCGGCCAGAAGCATGACATGGACAAGTCCCGGGCCGCGATAGAGCGAACCAGCCAAGGGCTGGCCTTCTGGAAAGAGTTTCTGGGATTTGCCCGGCACCGGCCGTCCGGGATCACGGCCTTTGATTCCTTTGTGCAGATGGCCCCGTTTCTGGTGGCCCGGGGAACGCCCCAATTCGTGGACCATTACCGGCTCCTGGCCGAGGAAACCGCCCAGCGGGTCACGGACGGTGTTTTTCCGGTGCCGGATGAAAAATTCCGGCTGTTCTGGGACAATATCGCACCATGGCACCAGCTCCGGGACATGTCCGCAGGGCTTGCGGCCCTGGGGGCCAATATCGTGGGGGCCACCTACACCTCCTGCATCGGTGGACTGGAAGGCAGTTTTGAGCTGTTCCCCTATGATGGCGGCGATCCTCTGGAATACTGCGCCCGGACCCAGAACTGCTATGTTTGCCCCCACGGCATGGCCTTGCGGGGCAAAGCCATGGCCGGGGCCGTCCGGGACTTCGCGATCGACGGGATCGTGTTCGCCAGCAACCGGAGCTGCAAGCCGTATTCTCTGATTCAGATGGACCAGCAGCGGCGTATGGCCGAGGTTTTGGGCGTGCCGTCGGTGATGATCGACGTGGACCATGCGGACGCCCGGAAATACAGCCGGGAAGCCACATTCACGCGGCTCGGGGCGTTTCTGGAGCGGTTGGCGGCGCGTCAAACGGTGAGCGGTGATTTTAAGGGAAACACAAAGAACGAAAGGAAGGTATCATGAAACCGTGGACGAAGTTCCGATCTAAAATATGAAATATAAATTCTTTTTCCTTCGCATATCTGCTTTAATTCTTTCCTTAAGCCGGAAACTCGTTCCCTGCATCCTTTTCGGTTTCGTTCTATGCTTGGGGGATTTCAGCCTGCCGCAGGCCGGTAATGCTTTTGAGGGGGTCGATCAAGGATCATCGCAGTATTTCATCGCGGCGGAACGGTGGAAAGAGGCCGAAAAAATTTTTCGATCCGATCCGCATTGGCTTGGCGGAGATGGCGCGACATCTGTGGACCTGACCCATGGCCGGGTTCTCTGGCTCTTCGGCGACAGTTTTATTGACCCAAGCGGCTCCGGCTTGCGGCGGGCGTCCGACTTGGTGCGAAACAGCATTGCCATTCAGACGGGGTATGATCCCACCTGCGCTGAAATGAAATTTTCCTGGAAAATGAAG
>PCSG01000033.1:19378-19749 GCA_002772195.1 Desulfobacterales bacterium CG23_combo_of_CG06-09_8_20_14_all_51_8
TTCGAGCGCAAGGGCGATAGCTGGTTCTGGCCGGGTTCGGGGATCATGGTGGGCAACCGATTGCTCATCTTTCTTATGGAGATCCGGACGGCGGAGAATGAACTTGGCTTTGAAGTCTGCGGCTGGAAGGCGGTGCTCGTCGAGAATCCGCAAAGTACGCCCGACCGCTGGACTTTGACTTATCTCATCAGCCCTCAGAAAAAGGATCTCGTTGTCGGCTCCGGGAATCCGCTGATGGAAAATGGGTTTCTGCAAGTATTTGCCGCAGACGGCAAAGACAGGGCTGTTTATCTCGTGCGCTGGCCGGAACACGCTGCCCGTGCCGGAACACTCACCCGGCCGGAGTGGTGGGCCGGAGATGCGGCGGGATG
>PCSG01000033.1:19775-23955 GCA_002772195.1 Desulfobacterales bacterium CG23_combo_of_CG06-09_8_20_14_all_51_8
AGCCCCACAGCATCTTCACGGAAGGCCAGATGGAATTCACCGTGGAATATGTGCCCGAGCTGAAACGCTATCTCCAGGTTCAGACCTTGAGCATCATGAATCCCTGCTTGGCAATCTCTACAGCAGCCGCCGTAAACGGTCCCTGGTCTGTGCAGGAATGTTTTTTCACCCCGCCTGAAAAAGATATGCCGGACTTCCTGATCTATGCGGGCAAATCACACCCCATGCTGAGCGGGGCGGACATGGCGTTCACCTATGTTGTCAATACGCTCACGGAAGACCGGCTTCTGAAGGATATGTCTATTTATTTCCCGATAATGCTGAAAGGGCGGATTGCCGCTGATGATGCCGGATTTACACGAGTACAGATTAGCGGGGGCACAGACTGAGAACAGGGTTATTAATTACGTGATCGGTAAAATCAGGCAGTTTATTCAGAAATGGGATGTCTTTTGGGGAGAAGCGGGCAGCAGAAAAACAGGAATAAATAAAAAAGGGAAAGCATTTCCCCTTGTTTAATCCTATTTTTTTTCTCCTTTGAAAGGACCAAACCATCCGGATCATGACGCCCAGTTCCCGGCGCGTCACCGAAAGTTCGGGGCGGCGGCAGAGTTCGGTGTAACTCCTGTTTTTGTACCGGTTTTTTGAGCTCGCCAGCTCGACGCTGTCGTTAAAGTACCGGGTCAGCAGGTGATCGCCGATCTTCAGGAAGACGGTCTTCACCATTTCCGCAATGGTCCGGTTGATGAAGGCGACGGATTCTTCAATTAATTCAAGGTCCGGCAAATTCCCGTCATCCGGCAGGTCGTCAAGCGGCGGTTCATCTTCGTCATAAGGCAATATGCCGCCTTCCGTTTCATCTATGATTTCAGGGACCGGGGTTTCTTTTCCGGGGGCTCATTGGCCATATGTCGTTCATTTTCCGTTTGTTAAGGGCAGATGTTTGGCTTATGGTTTCGGATCAGCCTTTCTTGACTGTTTACAAAAATTTAAAATCCATATATATATATATCCCAAAACGCATTTAAGGAAAATGGCAATGAATATGGATATATATACAATAGGTTATGAGGGGATTAATCAAAAATCTTTCATGGCTTGGCTTAAACTTCATAAAATTGATGCTATTGCCGATATAAGGCAACGGCCACTTAGCCGTAAAAAAGGCTTCTCAAAAAATGGATTGAGAGAAAGCCTGTCTGAAAACGATATTGAATATCTTGGTTATCCTTCATTAGGCGTCCCTAAGGAAATGCGTGACGAACTTAAGATTAACGGCAATTATAGTGCCTTTTTTAAAAAGTACGAAGAATCACTGACTTCCAAAAAACAAGAAATAAACGAATTGTACAGTATAATTAAAACCGGGAAGCGAATAGCCCTTTTATGCTTTGAGCATGATCACAATAAATGCCACAGGATGGTATTGGCTGAAAAAATAAAAAATTTAAGCGCAAACGGTTTTAAGGTCCACCATTTGGATCCATTTTAATCAAAAAAGGTGCATCTGCCTTTCTTTAGGTGGATAAAATATACCCAAAATACAAAATGTGTTTTGCCACTTGGCAATGTTTCCCAAAATCAAATATGGCTCTCTCTTAGGGCAGCAGATATCCACCATAACCCTATCTGTAATTTTTTGTTTCCAATCAACACTCCCTCTGACGTTTCTGTATAATTGCCCGAACTCCCAATCAAGAATACCCATTTTGTGACCATTACAACCTGGATCATCACACTTGAATTTAAGCATGGGTCTAAAAAGGCAAGAGTTCTATATCTTTTGGCTGTTCAAACAATCCCATTTGGCTAAGAACACTTTTCTTTTTGATTTCTGCTTCATTTATTTCATCCGAAGATTTGGGCTCTATTGTAAAACCTAATATCTCCCTGGGTTTAACAATACCAAGAGATGTTTTATTTTGCTTTTGCGAAGATAACAATTCCTCAACGGATTTAAAAAGTGTGTTTTGATTAATAACCCATTTTTCTCGCTCAACCCAATCGCCATCAGTGCCAATGATATTCCCCATCTCAAGAGTACTTTCAACAAGAGCAAAGCTCTCAGGCCTTGAATCCAGACTGGCCTTTTTAATTTTAGCTTTTATCCACTGATATTTTTGAAATTGAGAGTCACCCGTTAAATAGCGATACCGGATTGGGTATAATCTTATCAGTTTTTTTGTGGCCTTAAGAATTCCGGCGGTACAAACAGTCTCGGTGTATTTTTTGCTTATTTCCGGATAGGTTTTAACCAAAATCAGAATATCTTGTTTCTTGCTAATATCGCATAGATCCGTATTCAATAATTGGCCCCCTTTTCACCGGCAAGTTTTGTACCGTTACCCCTCCCAGTGGATAAAATAATCATGTCTCCTATTTTTTATTCGCCACAATTTTATTAACATTCTGATTTTCTATATAAAAATAAATAAAATAGGTCAACTGCCTTTATATCCGTGAACCGAACGCGGCGCTCACAATCGCCTGGGCTTCCTGCTGAATCCGCCGCAAATGGGCCTGATCGATGAAGCTTTCCGCGTAAATTTTATAGATGTCCTCGGTGCCGGAGGGCCGGGCCGCAAACCAGCCGTTTGCGGTGACGACTTTCAGGCCCCCGATGGCGGCCCCGTTGCCGGGCGCATGGGTCAGAATGGCCGTGATGGCCTCTCCGGCAAGGGTTTTGGCCGGGACCTGGTCTTTTGACAGCCGTTTGAGCGTTTCTTTCTGCGCGAAGGTGGCGGGGGCGTCCATGCGATCATAGAAGCAGCGGCCGAAGCGGTTTTCCAGATCCGCATAGATTTCGCCGGGGTCATTGCCGGTTTTGGCCAGCATTTCCGCGGCCAAGAGATCCATGATGATGCCGTCCTTGTCCGTGGTCCAAGCCGTGCCGTCGGTCCGCAAGAACGAGGCCCCGGCGCTTTCCTCGCCGCCGAATCCATAAGCCCCGGTCAGCAGGCCGTCCACAAACCATTTGAATCCCACCGGCACTTCGGTGACGGTTTTTTCCATCGAGGCGGCCACCCGGTCGATCATGGCGGTGGAGACCAGGGTTTTGCCGATGGAGGCATCCGCCCGCCAGCCGGGCCGGTTTTGAAACAGATACCAGACGGCGGCCGACAGATAATGGTTGGGATTTAAAAGCCCGGCGCCCCGGGTCACGATGCCGTGCCGGTCCACGTCCGTGTCGTTGCCGAACGCAATGTCGTATTTGTCCTTCAGCCCGATCAACCCCTGCATGGCATAGGGGGATGAGCAGTCCATGCGGATTTTGCCGTCCTTGTCCAGAGTCATGAAGGCGAAGGTGGGATCCACATTCGGGTTGACCACATCAATGGAAATGCCGTAGCGCTCGGCAATGGGGACCCAGTAAGCGACCGCGGCCCCTCCCAGGGGGTCTACGCCGAGTTTGAGACCGGATTTTGCGATGACCCCCATGTCCACCACGTTTTCGAGATCCGTTACATAGGGGGTGATGTAGTCATAGAATTTGGTGGTGCCGGCTTTTAACGCCCATTCAAAGCCGATCCGGTTGATCCGTCCAACCCCCTCGCGAAGGAGTTCGTTGGCCCGGGCCGCGATGGCGTTGGTGGCCCCGGTGTCCGCAGGTCCTCCGGTGGGGGGATTGTATTTGAACCCGCCGTCTTCCGGGGGGTTGTGGGAGGGGGTGATGACCACGCCGTCGGCAAGACCCGTGGTTTTCCCGTTGTTATAGGTCAGGATGGCATGGGAAATGACCGGCGTGGGCGTGTATCCCAAGCCCTCCTGAATCATGACCGTGACGTTTGACGCCGCAAACACCTCCAGAGCCGAGGCCAGGGCCGCCTCAGACAGGGCGTGGGTGTCCATGCCCATGAACAAAGGCCCGGTGATGTTCTGGCCGGCCCGGTATTCGCAGATGGCCTGGGTGATGGCCAGAATATGGGCTTCATTGAAGCTGTTTTTGAGGGATGAACCCCGATGCCCCGAGGTCCCGAACGCCACCTGCTGGGCAGGGTCATCCATGTCGGGTTTTCGGGTGTAATACGCCGACACCAGTCGGGGGATATTGGCAAGCACATGGGCCGGGGCTTTTTGTCCGGCCAGAGGGTGAAGGGTCATAGTCAATTCCTTGCTTATATTGTAAAAACCAGGATGCAATCGAATGGTGGAATACTAACATATCCATTCAATTGAAGTA
>PCSG01000033.1:24059-24208 GCA_002772195.1 Desulfobacterales bacterium CG23_combo_of_CG06-09_8_20_14_all_51_8
GGCGATCATGTTGTCCGTGTAGCCGGACATATACAGCACCCTGGACTCGGGGTGATGTTCGCGAATCTTTGCAAATGCCTCCGGCCCCTTCATCCCCGGCATGATCACGTCGGTGAGCACCAGATGGATGGGGCCGTCATGGGATGCAG
>PCSG01000033.1:24216-25281 GCA_002772195.1 Desulfobacterales bacterium CG23_combo_of_CG06-09_8_20_14_all_51_8
ATGGCGTCCGCCACATCCTCTGATTCGATCACCAAATACCCATGATCCGCGAGTATCCGGCCGGCCAGCTTTCGAACCGGCGGATCATCCTCCACGATCAGCACCGTGACCGACCCGGTTACTGGTGGTAAACTCTTCTCCGGCAGGTCCTTTGCCTCACTTTTGTTATGGCACAACGGCAGATATATCTTGAAGGTGGTCCCTTTACCCGGCTCGCTGTAGACCTAGATGTTTCCCTGATGCTGTTTGACGATGCCGTAAGATGTGGCCAGGCCCAAACCCGTGCCTTTATCCCTTTCCTTGGTGGTAAAAAACGGCTCAAAGATGCGCTCCAGGATATCCTTGTCCATGCCGCAGCCCGTGTCGCTGACACTGATCAGGGCATAGCTGCCGGGGATCACGCCGGGCCGGGTTCCGGCATAGGCTTCATCCAGTTCGACAGCCTTTGTCTCGATGGTCAATGCGCCGCCATCCGGCATGGCGTCCCGTGCATTGACCGCCAGATTCATCAGCACCTGCTCCATTTGGGCGATGTCCGCATTCACCATCAGCGGGTCGGAACTGAGCGCCAGCGTCAGTTGCGTGTCTTCCCCGATTAACCGGCGCAGCAGTTTTTCAAAACCGGTCACCACTCCGTTCACATCGACTACCTTCATTTCTAGAATCTGCTTGCGGCTGAACGCCAGAAGCTGTCGGGTGAGCTCCTGGGCCCGGATCCCGGCCTGATAAATCTGTGTCAGCATTTCATGGTGAGGATGGCCCTTGCCCAGTGATGCCAACATGAGTTCTCCATACCCCAGGATAATGGACAGCAGATTGTTGAAATCATGGGCCACCCCGCCGGCAAGCCTGCCCACGGTCTCCATTTTCTGGGCCTGGTACAGTTGGGCTTCCAGGTCTTTTTGTTTCTTTTCCGAGCGCTTACGTTCGGTGATATCCCTTAAAATACCGCGAAAACCGATCGCTTTCCCATGGTCATCCCGGATCAATGAAATAGACGTATCCACATAGTATTTCGTGCCGTCTTCTTTTATCAGTTCCCAGTCGAGCACTCGGTAGGGTTCG
>PCSG01000445.1:0-970 GCA_002772195.1 Desulfobacterales bacterium CG23_combo_of_CG06-09_8_20_14_all_51_8
TCCGGCATCCAGAACATATTGGAATTGCTGGATTCCGGCTTTCGCCGGAATGACAATAAGTTGTTTTTTTGACTTTTTACGATATTGTCAAATTTGTTAGGTGTTTAGTTTTTTTTATGGTATATATATAGAAAATTTTTCAGATGGCGTTGTTTTTTTTAAACTTTTTGAATGCTGCACGCAAAGGAGGTCCGGATGTACACGATTAAGAAATATGCCAATGGTCGATTCTATGATACCGTGACAAAAAATTACATCACCCGCTCCCAGATCCCGGAATTGATGCGTTCCCAGAAAGATGTCGAAGTGGTCGACACGAAATCCGGAAAAGATATCAGCGCTGAAATCGTCTCCCAGATGAAAACCAAGAAAACCAAAGCCGCGAAACAGAAACCCAAGGCCAAAAAAGCAGCTACCCGAAAGACAAAGCCGGAATCGGGCGGTTTTATTGTTCAGCTGTTTCGCAAGGGAGGGGACACGCTCTCCGATTATGGAAAGAAATATGCTTCCATGTGGCAGGAACTCCTGACCATGTCCAAGGAAGAAATCGAAAAGGTGGTGAACCTTCTGGTCAAAGATAAAAAGATCTCCGAAATTGAAGCCAAAAAACTGAAAAAAGAAATCCTGAAATATCGTGACGGTATTCAGAGCTGGATTACGAAAAATATTGATCATCGCATCAATGATGTGCTCAACCGGATGAATCTCGTTAATTGGGAGCAGGTGCTGGATCTGACAGCCAAGATCGACTTTCTGAACAAGAAACTCGCCAAGCTTGAAAAAGAAAAATCGGCTCCGAAAACGAAAAAATAATTGACGATACGCTCCGCCGGTTTTTTGATGACTGCCCAGAACACAGATGGACATGCCATCGCCGCCGGGCCGGCAAACGCCGGGGAAATCCTCCCGGTATTTGAAAAACCGGCAATGCCGTGGCGTGAAGCCTTATTTTCCAGCCGCCTGCTTTTTG
>PCSG01000445.1:1055-1454 GCA_002772195.1 Desulfobacterales bacterium CG23_combo_of_CG06-09_8_20_14_all_51_8
AAGCGGCCCTGACGGAAAATCCCCGGGAATTGTCTCCCAACGTCTGGGGGGGCGCGGGTCGATCCCCGGGCGGAACTGGAAGCCTATGTCCGGGCTCACGTCAGCCCGGGATTTATTGCTGGTAAAATTATCCGCAGCCGGCTGTTTGACTATCTTTTCGAGGCGGCCCCGGGCTTAAAGGAAGTTATGAGCCTCGGCCGCCTCTGGCGATGGGAAACCAGCGGCCGGAACCTTCCGGATGCCGCCTTTGACCTGATCATCGTGGATGCCCCCGCTACCGGTCACGCATTGAGCCTGCTGCGTCTGCCGGACATGCTGATCCATATGATCCGGGTCGGTCCTGTGGCAAACCAGATCCGAAAACTTCAGAGCCTCTTGAAAGATCCCCGGAAAACCCGC
>PCSG01000445.1:1582-3019 GCA_002772195.1 Desulfobacterales bacterium CG23_combo_of_CG06-09_8_20_14_all_51_8
CAGCCCGGATGAAACAGAGCGGATTCAATTCCTTGAAGACCAGTATCATTCCGTTGCCGATTCACCCGAAAAACGCCTTGTTTCCTCGGGGGCGGATCTGATCCGGCTGCGCCTGCAGCAGCAGCGGCATATGGATGTGATCTGCGAAAATACACCAAACCCCGTGCAGGAAATTCCATTTTGCTTTACCCGGGACTTGGGCTTGCCGGAAATTCAGGAATTGTCGTTTTTCAATCCCCTGGATTTCGTATGACGCAGGCTGGTCCGTCCTGTCGCAAATGGATTCCTGCCAATATACTGGTCATTGCGAGGCGTGAGTAATAAATATCGAAGCAACCCTATTTTCATCAGGCATATAAATCATTTGCTACATACCCAAGCCCCAGTTCCACCAGCTTTTCTTTTTTGGGTTTTCCAGTATCCCAGTCCCAGTCACTTACCGTGTAGAATTCTTTTAGCATCATTTCCATATCCGGGGCTATGCCGGCGGTTGCGCCTTCCGTTAACGCACGGCTGACGATTTCAGGGAGATGGTCGTCCGCGCGGGTGACGCCTAAGAGGTTATTGATGGCGCGTTTTAAATTCAAGGACCGCTCGCCGAAGGTCAGCAGATCCATGGTTTTAAAATTAATTCCCGTGATCTCCGATAAAATCCGGGCAATCATCGGGGCCGGCAGGGGTGAAAACTGACAGAGGGTAAAACTGTTGTACAGCTCGCAAAAACTTAAGATTTTAGCTGTCAGCGCCCCTTTCTGCGCGGGATTGTTTTTATCGGTGAACGTGATGCCAAGGGCCAGCCCCACTTCGTTTCCGGGCGCATCCAGAGAATAGAACGCGCCCTTCAAATGACATGCGCCCCTGGGCCCCACCGCATACGCCAGGGCCGCGCCCTGATAGGCTCTCGGGTCGTGCATGGGAAATTCCAGGCCTTTCACATGGGCCGCCGCTTCCAGGTCCGCCCCAAGCTCAAGGGCCATCTGCCGGACGCCTTTGGACAGGATTTTGCCGATGCCTTCCTGCCGGACGATCATTTTAACCAGTTTTAGAATCGTATCGCCGTCGCCCCACTTAATCGCCATGCCCGCCTTTTTTTCGGTGAGGATACCTTTTTCAAAAAGGTGCATGGCAAAGGCGATGGAGACACCGGTGGATATGGTGTCAATGCCGCTTGCGTTGCACAAGTGGTTGGCCATGACAATGGAATCCATGTCGAAATTCATGCACAGGGGGCCGAACGCGCCCACGGTTTCATATTCCGGGCCGTCCACCTGCTTAATCTCTTTTGTAAAATCTTTAATGATCCGGCCGCATCCAACGGGGCATCCGGCACAGGCGTAATTTCCCATGCGATAGCGGTTTCTGAACGCCGGCCCGTGGATTTTTGCCGCCGGGAAAACGCTTTTGGTGAAATATTTTGCGGGCGCGTCCCCGAGCCGC
>PCSG01000445.1:3073-6818 GCA_002772195.1 Desulfobacterales bacterium CG23_combo_of_CG06-09_8_20_14_all_51_8
GCGTTGCTTTGAATGCTGTCCCGGGCCTGGGCAATGGTTTGTTTCAGTTTTTCCGGATCACTGATAGGGGTTTTCCGGTTTCCGGAAACCACCAGGGCCTTGAGATTTTTGGAACCCATGAGGGCCCCCATGCCGCAGCGCCCGGCGGCCCGGCCTTCATCATTTATAATATTTGCATAATGAATCAGACGTTCGCCACCTTCGCCGATACAGGCGATGGATGCCTTGTCGTCGACTTCCGTTTTTATTTTTTCCTGGGTCGTGTAAATATCGCCCGTTCCCCAGAGATGGGAGGCATTCCGGATTTCAGCAGTCCCGTCTTTCACATAAACGTACACGGGTTTTTTCGCCTTTCCGGTGATCAGAATCCCGTCAAAGCCGGTGCCTTTGAGCCGCATGGGGAACTTCCCGCCGGTGGTGGCTTCACCCCATAGACCGGTGCCCGGAGAAATGCCGCAGATGGCGGCCCGGCTGACCATGGGGACATTGGAGCCGGTAAATGGACCGGTTGCAAAAACAATCGGGTTTTCCGGTGCCGGCGGGTCCATGCCCGGTTTTACATAATCATAAATCAATCTGGCGGCGAGTGTCGAGCCGCCGACATATGTTTTCAGGTCATCGTCTTTGATGGTCAGTTCATCGGTCTGGCCGCTGGTCAGGTCGATTTTCAGGAATTTTCCAAAATAGCCTTTCATGGGTCTACCTCCACATATCGGATTGCATATCCAGCAGTTTGCCTTCATAAGCGTTTAGAAAAATATCCTTAATCTGCGCCCGAGTCAGGTCATACCATCCAAAATAAAATGCCGGATCCGTAGGCGTCTGTTCCAGAATCATGTCCATATGTTTTTTAAGATCTTTAAGCGTAACGCCGGCATCCTTAAGGGCGATGGGAAGATGCAGAGACATCATGAAATCCCGGATTTTGGCGATCAGGTTCGAGAGGCTCTTGTCGTCCGAGTCCTTATCCCTGACGCCCAGCATATCGCAGAGAATCAGGAAGCGATCGGTGACTTTAGAATACGCCTGAAGTTCATAAGGGATGAATAAGAGCACCATGACGCCGTGGTGAATGTGAAACAATCCGCCGATGGTGTGCCCCAGGGCATGGGAAATGCCGGAGCCCGCGTTTGCGAGCGGGATGCCTGCCATCATGGCTGCCTGCTGCATTTTCATCCGGGGCATGATGTCCGTGCCGTCCGCGTATGCCCGGGGCAGCCATTCGAAAATCATCTGGATGGTTTTCTGGGCGATGGCCTGGTTGATCTCATCGGATTTGGGGGCCATGAATCCGTCGATGGCATGGGCCAGGGCGTCGGCACCGGTGCCGGCCGTGAGCGCCGGCGGCATGCCAACAGTTAATGTCGGGTCGAGCAGGGCGAAATCCGGCACAAATTCAGGGAGCGCCCCTGCCACCGGGAGCTTGACCCCGTCGGGAAAGGAGATGATCGCCATGCCAGAAACTTCAGACCCGGTGCCGCTGGTGGTGGGAATGGCCACCAGCTTGGCTTTGTGCCGCAAATTCAAGGGAACGAGCGGGCTTAAAATTTCCAGCTTCACATCCGGATGTTCATACAGCAGCCACGCCGCTTTTGCGGTGTCCATGGCCGATCCGCCGCCCAGGGCGAAAATGAGATCCGGCTTGAAGCGTTTGATTTGTTTGGCGCAGTCCTTGACCGTATCCACCGGCGCATCCGGTTTGGCCTTGGCCCAGGTGTCAAAGGAAATTCCGTGCCGCTTTTCATAGGGGCTCCTGATTTTGGGCGCAAACCTCACCGCGTACTCATCGGTGACGATAAATGCCCGCTTGGATTTGCACTCTCTTGCAATTAAATCCACCGCATCCGGGAGAAGCTGGGGTTTGTCCAGAAACAGGTTAAACCCGGAAAACACCCTCGGCACAAAAAACGGTTTCATGACGTCCCGTAGAAATTCCGCCTGCACCATGGGGCCGCCCCATGTTCTCAGCAGATACTCATGTGTCCAATAACTCATATCGCCTCCTAATGCTTTTCCATTACAAAATTCATTGCCGCGCCAAACCACGTAAACGAATGGATCTCCCCCTCAATGCCCACCAGATGATTTTGAAGGGCCTCCATAATTCCCGGCTCGCCTTTTTTCATGGCGTTAAACGCAATGGCCGGGCTTGACCATACCATGGCCGCGTCATAGTCGTCGAGGTCCGCGTCTGAGTAAAACCATCCGTCCTTGAACACGAACCGTTTGCCTTTTTTATTGTCCTTTGTCTTGACCACAATCCGGCATTCGTGGCCCATCAGGAATTTTTTAAAGTCGGGGTTGGTCAGCGCGGATACTTTAAATTTAAACGCAAGGATCGAAAGCAGCAGGTTGAATCGCATCAGGCCTCCTTATATACCGTTGTAATATTGCTGTGAAATATGATGGGACAAACGACACCTTTTGGAAAAAAGCCTGACGTTTGAAAGTATTAATGCGGTGTTGGAATTTGAAAGATGGTTCGAATTTCCGCCGATTATGATGCAATTCGGTTTATTATGTCAACACGGAATTACCGTATTGCGGTTAATGGTATTTTAACGGTTGCTAAAACCATTGACAGATAAGCGGTATCTTATTAAAATTTTTTGATTATCCATTTCGGTTAAGTTGCATGGGGACTATCAATATTCCATGTCCATTATGCATGTTAGGGAGCACCATAAATTGATATGCCTGAATCGCAAATTTTGTCCCAACGGCGAAACCCGACGGGAAAATTATTTCGCGCAGAGGCGCCGAGACGCAGAGGATAAGGACATCAAAGGATTCTCCCTCTGCGGTCCCAGCGGCTCAGCGGGAGAAATAATAAAATAACGCTCCCCCCAACAACTATATTTTTTCTTCGCATATCCCTTAAATCGCGTCATTCCGGACAAGGGAGCGAAGCGACCGCGATCCGGAATCCAGAAAGGGAATAACTTCAGCGAAGTGGATGACCAGCTAAAATTTTTAACAATCGCTAAATCCGGTTTCGTAAAACCATCATTCACCATTCATCATTCACCAGGAGCCAGACCATGACTTTAGAAGAATTTAGAAAACTTGGCGAGCCGCTTTACCATTGAAAAGTAAGGAAATTATCCTGAAAAAAATCTTTTAATAATGTAAGGTGACATATGGTGAATCCAGAATTTGGAAATTCCGGAAAACCAGATGCGAATGAGTTGAAAAAATTCATACGCGACCAGGGCATTGATCTTGTGGGCATCGCCGATGCCCAAAACCTGATTCTGGCATATCCGCCCCGCCCCGCCACGGCCCTCATGCCCTCCGCGAGAAGCGTGATCGTTATGGCGGTGGCCCACTCTCTGGGCTCGGTTTACGCGCCGGACATCATGCTCTGGACCCGGAGCAAGATGCAAACTTCCCGGCTGCTGGATGAAACCGCTGAAAAAGTCGGCCGCAGACTGGAACGGGACGGGTTTTTGACCCTGCCGATTTCAGCCGACAAACCTGTGGAAATATTTAAGCACGACCCGAAGACCGGGAAAAAATTCCGCCAGACCCGGGCCCTGGGTTTTCTTTCTTTAAAGCATGCGGCGGTGAGCTGCGGCCTGGGAGAGATCGGGAAAAACAACCTGCTGCTCACGCCCGAATTCGGTCCGCATCAGCGGTTGTGCGCCATTGTGACGGAAGCGGCGCTGGAACCGGATTTGCGGCAGGACTTGGGTCTGTGTAAAGGGTGTAACAAATGCGTGGATGCCTGCCCGTCCGGGGCTTT
>PCSG01000445.1:6863-10504 GCA_002772195.1 Desulfobacterales bacterium CG23_combo_of_CG06-09_8_20_14_all_51_8
GTATGGATTCAAACGCCTGCCGCCCGCCAGATTTTGGGAATGGCCGGGATATATCAGAATGTTGCGCCGGCACATGAAGCGGCGCGACTTGCTGGTAGAAAGCGGTCAGACCTATATAACCGATGTGGATAACTGCATCGAATGCATGCGCGCCTGCCCGGTGGGTGAACGCTGGAAAAAAATCCGGCCCGAGACCCTCCCGCCTCAGAAATCCGGCGGAACGTGTTTGAAAACGGATGCTGCCGAAGTGAGGCCCGGGGCTGTGAAGTGATTCGGGTTTTTGAACCGGATGCCGTCATGCCGGTGATCATCTAATATTTTTTTTCAATGAATGCGCCCAGGAGCTGAACTTTCAATGTTACAGTGCATCCGGGACCCCGAAGGGCCTGAAATTATCGTATGTTGCGGCAGCGGCGGGGTCGGAAAAACAACCCTGTCGGCGGCCATCGGGTTATATGGGGCCTTGGCCGGAAAGAAAACCGTTGTGCTGACCATTGATCCGGCCAGGCGCCTGGCAGATTCCCTCGGGCTGAAACAATTCGACACCGATGTGCAGCGGGTTCCCCTTGAAAATTTGAGCATTTTCCATGCCCGTCCTTCCTCGGATGCAGGTTTATATGCCATGATGCTGGACGCCAAAGGCACGTTTGATCAACTGGTGACCCGGTATGCTCCTCCTGATTTGCGGAGAAAAATTTTAGAGAACCACTACTATCAGCATCTGTCCAATAATATGGCGGGGTCCCATGAATATATGGCCATGGAAAAGCTCTATGAAATTCACACCCGGCAGGAATATGACCTGATCGTTCTGGATACGCCCCCCAGCCGCCGGGCCCTTGATTTTCTGGATGCGCCCCAGCGGATGCTCAATATTCTGGGGCATCAGTTTTTTATGAACCTGTTTAAGCCTTATCTGAAGACTGGGAAATGGGGGTTCCGATGGTTGAATATCGTTGCCTCACCGATTTTAAAAGGTATTGCAAAGGTTATTGGAAGCGGGCCTTTGGAAGATTTCGCAGGATTCATGCGATTATGGGATGATATCATGTTTGACGGGTTTTCCCGCCGGGCGAGGGCGGTAAGGGAGCTTTTGGCCGGGGACAGGACCCTTTTTCTGGCGGTGGCCACTCCCCAGCGCCTGCCCATGGAAGAAGCCCTGTTCCTCCATGATCAGCTCAGGCGCAATCATATGCCGTTTGGCGGGTTTCTTGTGAACCGGGTGCACCAAACCAGCGGCGGGAAATCTCTGGAAATTGATGAAGCCGCAGTGTTTGCGGAGACAGAGATGGACCTGGCGCTGAAAAGCAAGCTGATAGCCGTCCATCGACGTTTTCTGAAACTGGCGGACAGCGATGCCCGGGCGGTTTCCCGTCTGGTTGAAGCCATCGGTTCAGGCGACCGGGTGGTGCAAATTTCGCACGCGGCGGATGAAATCGTGAATCTTGAGTCCCTGTATCAGCTCAGCCGGCAGTTGGATTCGATAGAAACCCCTCTCTCTGATGGAGAAAAAGGGTTCAAAATTTCGACCCATCCATTAAGTTTTTGAGTTCCCGGCTGGTTTTTTCAGCCGGCGGAGGCTTCCTTGTCTTTCTTGCTTTTGGCGGTTTCCGCGATGGCGTCCACGTTCAAATCCGCGAAACTTTCATATTTGGTCTGGTGGAGGGTGCAATAGAGCGAATCCGTGGCGGCCCGGTTATGACACTGGGCCCCGTTGCGGGTGATGGCCTTGCAGCGGATGGCCTGGATGCTGCCGCCCCGGGTTTCATCCCGGGTGATTTCAGCCGTGTCCTTGAACCGGTCATTGATGACCAGCGGATCTTTTTCAATCTGACCGGCCCGGTACATTCCCAGAAGCATTCGGTATTCATTGACAAAATTGTCCAGGATCGATTTGGGGTCATGAACCAGTCCGGTATCCGTGGCGATGCCCAGGGAAACTTTGCCGTTATAGCTGATGATGCTGATGCCCAGGCCCAGCCCGCCGATGCGGGGAACCCAGAACATGATGTTTTTAATCTCTTTTCCGGAAAAATACAGCGGGATCTGAGGGCCCGGCACGTTGCTCATGACGCCGGTGGTTTTGTTGGCGAACATGGTGGCCGCGGTTTTGGCCAGTTTGGCGGAAGAAACGCCCAGGGCGTTTAACAGCGCATAGGCCACCACGGCATCCGGCGCTTCCTTCAGGTCGCTGATCCGCCGCTGCACTTCCCGGATCCGGAGCACCGGATCATCAATATGGACCGGCAGGGCTACCAGTATCAGGCTGAACTGATTGCCCAGGCTGATTTCCGTGTCCAGGGGCCGGATGTTGATGGGCATGGCCATCCGGATGTCTAAATCCCCCACGAGGTTGTTGCTCTGCTGGAGATAGCGCCGCAGGGCCCCGGTCACCATGGAAACCAGAATATCATTGATGGTGGCTTTGAAATATTTTCCAATGGATTTGATATCCGGCACCGGAATCGGATCGCTGAAGGCCACGCTTTTGCGGATGCCCAGTTCGCCCTTGAAAACGGTTTTCCGGTCCGCCGGCAGCAGCAGGATTTTGCTGATCACCGCCATGGCGTCAACGGCGTATTTCCCTACCAGCCTGGCGCGGTCGACGATGTGCGATGGATGGGCGATGGTAGATTCGATTTCTTTTGAGATAAACCCGCCGAGTTTGGCGGCGCGTCGCTTGGCCCGGGTGAGTTTTTTGAATGTTTTTTCGAAGGGGCCGAAAAGCAGGGAGGCTTCTTTTTCCCCCTTGCTCTCCGAAACCGATGCTTTCCATGCGGATTCCGGTTGGAGATCCGCCGTGGAAAGCAGGACCCGGATCAGGGAAATGCCGTCGCCGATGCAGTGATGAATGCGGATAAACAGAACCGACCCATTGCCTTCAAAGTTCTCGATATAATGGGCCTGCCAGAGAGGTTTGGTGGGATCCAGCGGCGTCGCGGTCAGATCGCTGATCAGTTCCTGGAGCGTTTCCTTGTTGACCGGAGACGGGAGGGCGATGCGATGAAGATGGGACCGGATATCAAATTTGGGGTCGAGTTCCCAGCAGGCGTTTCCGACGCCGCTCATGGGCCGCACCACTCTTTTTTTAAACCGCTCGTAACACAAGAGGCGGTTTTTTAGGGTTTCAACCAGACGTTTAAAGTCCAAGGGTTCGTCGAATTGCAGAAACCCTGTGATGACCATTAAGTTTGTGGGATGATCCATGTGAAGCCAGAAATTGTCAATACTTGACATGATTTCAACCTGTTTTTCATTGAGCGCCTCCTTGGAAATTTTTATCGGATGATCTTTAATTGATAACAGAGGACGGTGGGGAATGCAATGTGAATTAAGTTAAAAAAATCAAAAATCTCAAAAAAGCTTGACACTTATAACGCGCGGCGTCATATTTAATGAAAATTTTACGCAAGGCAAAGATCCTCTTTCCATTATCCATACGATGTTCCAGGAGGCCGCATGCATTTGATTAAAAAATACGCCAATCGAAAACTCTATGATACCACCGACAAGCGTTACCTGACCATGGACCGTCTGGCCGAGCTGATCAAGGCCGGGGATGAAGTTTCGATTGTCGATAACGAAACCGGCGACGATCTGACCTCCGCCATTGTTTCCCAGTTGCTGGCCAGGGAAGACGC
>PCSG01000445.1:10534-12780 GCA_002772195.1 Desulfobacterales bacterium CG23_combo_of_CG06-09_8_20_14_all_51_8
AAATATGTGGCCCTCTGGCAGAGCGCACTGACCCTGTCCAGGGATGAAATCGAAAAATTGGTCAACAGTCTGATTGTGGATAAGGAAATATCGGAATCAGACGGCCGGAACCTGAAAAATGAGATTTTTGGATTTGCCAACAATCTGAAATCCTGGATCATGGACAATATTGATCAGCGGGTTTCCGAGACCCTCAAGGCCCTGAACCTTTCCTCCAAGGACCAGGTCAGGGAGCTGTCCCGACGGGTGGATGAACTGACAAAAAAAGTCCGGGACATGGAAAAAAAAAATTGAAGGGAACGCTTTTTATGCCCATCTACCCTCATTCTTGACGAGATTGATGACCCCGGGGTGCGAAGGGGAATGTTCCGGGGAAGGCAGGAAAAAGGTGACAGCGGACCAGATGCCGAAAAAAGCGATCAAGCCCCCGGCCAGCATGATGATCAATCCTCCGGCGCACCCGGTAATGGCGCCGATGCCGATAAGCACCACCAGACCGCCGATGATAAAGGCGATAATACTTCCGGTAAACAGCATCATTTGAAACATGGGTCACCTCATTTTTTACGCTTTAAATTAAGTGCCGAATCGGAATAGTACACTGGGACACTATCATGAAATCGTTTTCGCTGCAAATTAAAATCAACTGCCGACCGGAAATCCGGAACGCAAAAGGAATCCTGGATCTGTTTATTATGCGGGAGTGCTGATATGGGGGTGTTTGGATTTTTATCCGGGAAAGGCCCGGAAGATATGGAACTTGCCGGAGACCGGTTTTCTAAGTCCGGGGAATTCGGGGCCGCGAAAATCGAATATGAAAAGGCCCTGGCCAAAGCGGAAAGCAAATTTCCGGAAAAAGAAAATCTGATCCGGCGGCTGGCTGAAAAAATCGCCGGGTCCCGGGAATCCCTGGCTGCCGCGCACGTCCAGACCGGCCGGGAGTGGATCGCGTCGGACAATTTTCGTGAGGCCGAAGGCCTGCTCCGGTTAGCCCTGGAATTGACGGAAAATCCGGATTTGCGTGAGGAAATCACCGGTCTTCTGGAATCCATCGACGCAGGTCCGGCATCGGGAAATTCTGAAGAAGACCGGTTGTTTGTTTCAGACGATGATCCGTTTGCCCCGGATGAAGAAAGCGATCTGGAAGACGATGCAGACGATGATTATTTCGCGATTTTATGCCACGCTTTGCCTGAAGACACGGCAAACGCTTATCTGACCTATGATCGGGATTTCAAGCAGGGATTTGTCGCCTTAAACAACGGGGATTTTGAAACGGCCGTTGAAAAATTCATGGAATCCATGAACCGCTCGGACCGGGATCAGCCCCTGGTGGCGCTGGAACTGGCCACCGCCTTTACCCATATGGGCGAATTCGCCCGGGCCCGGGACCTGATTCTGGATTTTATCGAAAATCACGGGTTATCGGTTCAGCCGGTTCAAATGTTGTGTGATGTCTACTGGGGGATGGAAAATCACCGGCAGGCAATCGATCTGCTGGACCAGTGCCCGGACCCGTTGAAACAGACATTTTCCATCCAGATGCTGCTCGGAGAAACCTATTATCAGATGGAGGATTTTCCCGCTGCCCAAGCCGTATTTCAGGCCTGTGAAAAAAATTTCGGCGAAAATGAACTCATTACCCGGTCTCTGGCGAAAACATTCGAGGCCATGGGCGACCTGGAAGCGGCCCGAGACCTTTACGGCCGCATGCTTTCCGGGTGCGCCCGGTGCGGGACCCGCAGGGATCCCTTTGTTCAGCGAAGATACGCGGAACTTTGTTTTGCCTGCGGTGAAAGATCCCAGCGGCTCATTGACCTTTATTTTTCAATGGTGCAGGCGGATGCCGACAACAAGGCCGATTATTACCGTCGCATTTATGAACTCTACATGGCCCTGGGAAAACCAAAGGAAGCGGCCCGGTACGAGGCTTTTGCCGCGCCATGACATGCCCGCCCGCGTCTGATTTTTTATCCCGGCTGACCTGCGCAAACCAGCTCGACAGGCAAGGTTTTGCGCGGCTTGTCTTTTTTGAGGGCATGCTGTTTGGTTCACGGAAAAAGTGGTGGGGGACGCCGGGCGAGCGTCCCTTCGCCCATGAAGGGCTGGATCTGTGCTTTTTTGAAACGTCCGCTCATGAACTGCGCCGTCTGGATGGAACCATAAATGTACCGGCGCTCTATGATGGCCGGGTGGAACACATGACCGATGATAATCTTGATGGTCTCGTAAAAAGTCAAAAAAAC
>PCSG01000223.1:0-147 GCA_002772195.1 Desulfobacterales bacterium CG23_combo_of_CG06-09_8_20_14_all_51_8
AGCGTGATCACGTTAAACGTCTGGCCGAAGGCCTGCATCATCGCAAACATTGCCATCAGCGTGATAGGGATGGTCGCGATGACGATCAAGGTAGTCCAAAATGTTCCCATGAAGAACATGAGTAACGCCGACGCGAGGATCGCTCCG
>PCSG01000223.1:173-796 GCA_002772195.1 Desulfobacterales bacterium CG23_combo_of_CG06-09_8_20_14_all_51_8
CCGGGCTTCGGTGACGATGTCGGCCTGATCGTAGAATTTTCGGACTTGAGCCCCCGGCGGCAGGAGAGTCTTTAATGCCGACAGTTCCCGATCGATGCCGTGGACGACATCGATCGTACTGGCGTTGGGTTGTTTACTCACGATGAACGCCACGGCTGTTAAACCATTGCCATGAACTTGGTAGTGCCGCGGTGCCCGGCCAGATCTAACCACGGCGATATCCTGCAGCAATACGGATCTGGCCCCGTCGGCGACCACCGGGACGGCGAGGACATCCTCGACCGTTTGGAGCCGGCTGTCACCGCGAATGAGATACTCCCGCGACCCCCGGTCAATGAAATCCGCCGCTACCACTTGGTTATACCTATCCAGTGCGGCTGTCACATCACTTATAGTCAAATGCTCCCGCGTCAGAGCGTCTGGCTGGAGTTGCACAATAAACGCTGGCTGGTCGCCGCCCAGGACCTCTACGCGTGACACCCCTTCCACAGTCATCAACCGGCTGGCCATGTCCATCTGAACTGTCGCGCGAAGATCAATCGGGCTGCCTCCCCCATAAACCACGTAGCCGGCGACCTCCTGAAGTGTGGTCCCGATGTTTTCCAGCCGTGGCTCGACTCCGG
>PCSG01000223.1:827-3119 GCA_002772195.1 Desulfobacterales bacterium CG23_combo_of_CG06-09_8_20_14_all_51_8
TCCCCAGTCAAACTCGGACGTAACCTGCGAGACCCCCTCTATAGATGTAGAGGATACACGGCGGACTCCGGGAATTGTCCGAATCCGGTCCTCGATAGGGCGTGTGATGAGCAACTCCATGTCCTCGGAGGCCGCGCCGGGATAGTGGGAGATAACATTCACCACCGGCACATCCATCCCGGGAAACAGGCCCACCGGCAAATGGAGCAGGGCGAATGCCCCACCCAATGCCACGATCGTCACCAGGAGTATAACCGCTATAGGGTTGCCAATGGTCAGTTGTAGAAACTTTCGCATGGATTAATCCTCTACCTTGAACTGCTCATTGAACTGGCGGTAGAAGAGTTCGTAAGCACCTATTGTGACAATGGATTGATTCTGTTCCAGCCCTGAAAGAATCTCGATCCAACCATCCTTGATAAGCCCAGGTTGAACGCTTCGAGTCTCATAGACGCCATTTTTATTAACGATGACGTATGGGTGTTCCTCTGAATCATAAACCATCGCAGACTCCGGCACTGCCAGGGTCTCAGGCCTGACCTCGACGACCATGCTCCCCCCGACCGTCTGGCCGGGGCGCAGCTGCGTATCGATCTGTGCGCCTTCAATCCATACCATCACCGAACCCGTGCCGCTGGCCTGGGGCAGAACGCTCCGGACGAGACCCGTCAAGGTCTGGTTTTCGTCCAGGCGAATGGTTACCTCCTTGCCTTGAAGCTGGATGCCTTGCGGTGGGAAAATGGAAGCTACGATTCGCAGATGGCTGGCGTCGATGATTTCGCCGACTACCTGCCCGGCACTGACATTCTGACCCACGCTGATACGCCGGTTCGTGAAGGTTCCACTCATTGGCGCGGAAATACAGACTTGCTTCTCAAAGGTCTCCAAGTTCAACCGGGCTTCGCGTAGTTGGGTCTGAAGCTTGACTTGCGAGTCCTGAGCCGCCGCCACCTGATCTTTTGTAGACAGTTGGGCTTTCAAACTCTGTTTAAGCCGTTCCACCGTCTGCCGGGCAAAATCAAGCTGGGATGTCAGGGATTCGACCTCGGCTGCAAGCTTGGCACGTTGCCCTTCAGCCTGAGGCCCCGCCAGTCGCGCCACAAGCTTACCCTTTCCGATCCGGGCTTGATCCTCGGTCTCGATGACTTCGACGCGACCGGCCACCAGGGCGGTCAACTCAACTAAAGCCTGAGGTTCCACGGTTCCAATCCAAGGCACACGAAGAGTGAATACGCGCATGGCTGGCCGGGCGGTGGCAATCAGCGACGGGATGGCAGGACGGGTCTCCATGACAGCGAGAGGTTTCACGGCCGAACTGCGAGTTTTCATATACCAATATGTCAGGGCCATGCCGGCGAGCGAAGCGGCCAGAGCCAAAGCGATATAGTGCTTGACCTTCATGGGGTTTCCTCCTCTTTGGGCTCAGTCGGCGCGGTTATCGACGACTGGCCTGGTTTCGGAATCTCATAGAAGCCGGTCGCCAACTGGAGAGCCACCATAGCCTGCTCCAACTGTCCTTTAAGGGCGAATGTCTTCATCTGTGCATTGATAAGATCATTCCAAACCCTGTAATAGATCAGTGCATCGGTTCGACCATCCGCCAAGGCGGCGCTGTAGGTATCTACAAGCCTTCCGAGATCGGTTTCAGCCGCTTGAGCCGCGGCAATCTGCTCGTTTGTGAAGCGAATTCCGGACAGGAGCAATTCGATATCCGAATTAGCCTCAAAGACCCTGTTAACATACTCATCGAAAAGCTTCTGCCGGGTCGCTTCCTCATGAGCAATTTTCCCTTGGTCGCGGCTAAAAATCGGCAGTTCGATGCTTAGGCCGAAACCAGTTGTCTGCATGTTGTCCGTATCACGGCTGATGGTAGGCCCGATGCCAATTCTCGGAAATTGCTCCATGATGGCCACTCGGACCGCGGCCTCCTGACTATCGTAGCCACGACGCAGGGCGAGTAGGTCCAATCGCCTTTGCTCCAACCCCTCAAGCAGCGTCGTGCCAGTGGGCAGTTCGACCAGGGCTGGCAGATTGATATCTTTACTCAGGCGGATCTGCGCATCGGTTGGCAAACCCATCAGCCGTCTAAGTTGCAGGCGCTGTTGATCGGCCTGTTTTTCCAGGTCGAGCAGATTCTCGTTTGCCTGGCGGTTTGCCGCTTGGGCAGCGTTTAGGGCGTTGGCTGTCATGGACCCGTCCGCGACGGCCTTTTGAATGTGCGCCAAGTTTTGGGCCATACGTTGGTAGACTTGTTCAGCCAGAGAAATCTGGTTTTGCACGCTTATCAACGTA
>PCSG01000154.1:0-8904 GCA_002772195.1 Desulfobacterales bacterium CG23_combo_of_CG06-09_8_20_14_all_51_8
AGAAAGTTCATCAAATCTGTACCCCGCATTTCTTTGCCAGACAGATAACCACCGTTAAAAAAGGTAAGCAGAGAATTCCAATATGACTTTATCAAAACAAGGAGAACGTAAATGACAGACCAAAATCAAGATGCCGGACCATCCCGGTGGGAAATTCTGGCCCGGGAAAGAAATGCCCGGGTGGTGCTTTGCCACACGCCGGACACCTATACCCTGACCGAGCTGACCCGGTCCGCCGACCGCGCCATGCGGGCGCTGCGGGACCGGACCTTTACCTCCCTGTCCATCGAAGAGGTGAGCCCGCTTTTTCAGGAATACAACGACACCATCATCCGGTTCCATGAAGTCATCCAAAAAATATGCGGCATGGTGGATATCAGATACAAACCGCCGCGCACCATCGCCAGAATGGTTCAAGTTCAAAACGGCGGCACGGATAACTCCCACATGGCGGACGATGAATAAACAACACCATTAACAAAGAGCCGCGCTTCAATCGGCGGTTTATGCAGGTTTTTTTTACCATAGTACATTTGTACTGTGTGTCGCCCGTTTGAATGTTTCAAACAGGACAACGGACCCGACCAGAAACCCCTGGCAAGGCCCGATAAAAAACAGGTTGAGCGGAAAAAGCCATCAAAGGTTTCTTCTTTGATACATTGCCATTGGGTTTTTCTCGTTTTTGAAAATAGTTTTCAAAAACCAAGCAACCGCTGCTTCCGGTGAAGGAACGTTTTAAAAAAAATAACAGGTGAAGGGTATCCTTTGTCATAAGGGATGGGCTTCGCCGATGACGATATATGGCTCCCGGCTTGTTGTTGGGATGCCCCAGAGATTATTCCAGACAGGATAGTTACCGGTCTTCGGAACTTTTTCATGGTGCATTCAGACAAACAGGTACGGGATTTTTTGTTTCAAAACCGTTTATTTTCAAAAACCAAAAAAAGGAGAAAAGAGATGTTAAACAAGACCATGTTAATCGGAAGATTAGGCCGCGACCCGGAAACAAGATATTCAAAAGACGGGCTCGCCATCACAAGTTTTTCCATCGCAACCACTCTGGCATGGAAAGACAAAACCACTGGTGAAAAAAAGGAGACAACGGAATGGCATCGGATCGTGGCGTTTGGCAAGCTCGCGGAAATTTGCAGCGAGTATCTGTCCAAGGGCAAACTGATCTATGTTGAAGGCCGGTTGCACACCCGTTCCTGGGAACAGGACGGAATCACCCGCTACATCACGGAAATTGTCATGTCCAACATGCACACCTTCGGTACAAAAGAACCCAATGAAAACGGACCGGCGGAAACCAATTCAAACCATAACCCGCCCCCGGCAGGTGAACCTTTTCCCATGGATGACGACATACCTTTTTAAGCGATCTGAACGGAATGCCGGAGATTTCTAAAATCCAAAAACAGATCCAAGAACCTACAGGGAGCCCTTGCGCCATAAAAGCGCAAACTCCCATTTTTTATGTCTGAAACCAAAATAGAAAATAAAGGAGAAATAGCATGGATTTTATCGAACTGCTGCAACAGGGACTTTTAAAGCTTAACAACAAGAATGATATGGGGGACCGATGCACCTATGTGGGGTCCTCTGATGTGGCCGGATGTCCCAGAAAGGCGGTGCTCGCAAAAACCGAACCCCAGGACCATGAACTGACCACATTGCTGAGATTTGCAAGGGGTCATCTGGCGGAACAGCTCATTGTTTCGGCCATGGAGGATTCTTCCTATGACTGGGATTACCAGAAAGAGGTATCGCATCGGGAAAGGCCTTTTAAAGCCCATATTGATTTTGTCTTTAACGGCAAAAATGTTTTAAAGGTGCTGGAGATCAAAACAGTATCTTCAATCCCCAGCGCTCCTTATGAAACCTGGATTCAGCAGGTGCATTATCAGATGGGCCTGCTTCAGGAGGAAAATCCTGGAAAAATCGTCAAGGGATGCGTGCTTGCCATTGACTTGAACGAAGGGAGAATCAAGCCCTTTAACGAGTTTGAGTACAACTCCATGCTGTATGAAGGCCTGCTGCAAAAAGCCACTCATATCTGGCAATGCCTGCAGGACCCGGACATAATCCCCAAAACCGAGACAAGCCCGCTTTGCGCCTGGTGTCAATACCGGCCGGAATGCCCTGCCTATGACAATCATGTTGAAATCCCGGAACTGCCCATTGAAGACGAACTGGCCAATTATCTGGGGTTGAAGGCGACCAAGAAAAACTCCGAAGCGGAACTTGTGAAGCTGACCAATTTTCTGAGATTTGCCATTGCCAACGCCAACCCTGACGGCATGGCCATCAAGGTCGGCCCGAATGTTGTTCGGACCAATGACCGCAACTGGATTGTAGTCGAGTAATTCATTTCAAAAAACTCCCCTATTCCCGTCCCGATATCCGTATTTCCCGCAATTTATGGTTTCACTTTACAGGGAGAACTGTTTGTCGGCTCAAGGAATCAAAGGGGCAAGGAGGAAATATGCCAGTCACCATAGAAAAAGAAAGTAAGAAGACCGGTCAGGTATTTCAAAAAATTTATGAAACGGTTGCGGAACGGGTCCAGAAATTCCGCAATCTCTGTCCGGTATCCGAAGGCTGGGCGCTGACCACGGAGATCAGTTTTCCAAATGATAAAACCGTACTCGCCATCGCCCGGATCACTCACCCGAATGAATTGGTAATCGCCACAGGGACCGCCGAAGAAGTACGCAACGCCAATTACATCAATCAGACCTCGGCGGTAGAGAACGCGGAAACTTCAGCCATCGGCCGGTGTCTATTTGCGGCCGGGTTTGGCGGCGGAGAATTTTGTTCCGCCGATGAACTCTTAAATGCCCTGAAACGACAGGAACAGATCAAAAAAGAGGAACTCAAAGTGATAGGACCCAACACCTCGGATAAAGCGCCAAAAACCAATCCAGCAAAAGCCAATCCTTCTTCGGCACCACCCAAGCCCTCAGAAATTCTGGGGCCGAACCTGAAAGGGATCAATTATCGTCGGGAAGGAAATTTCATTATTGCCGACGGTAACACTTTTCCGGTGCGGGGTGTGCTGGACACTGCTGGATTTAAATGGACGCCAAGTCTCAAAGCCATGGCAAAGGAGGTGGCCGCATGAACCAAAATTCTGCAAATAGCCACGAAGTTTTTGGAGAAGTGATTTACGCCTATACACGAAAGCAGGCCATTATCGATGGATACCAGGTTTTATTAGCGGACGATCATGCGGAACTTGCCCGGGAAGTCGGATGGAAATATCCGGTATATCTGACAAGTGGCGTGTGGGACCTGGTGGAACAAGCCGTTGCATCTGAAAAAGACGGCAATGATATGGCCGGCGTGTTGTGGGACATCCTGATGATGGCCCGATTCGGCGAGGATATCACTCAAGATACCCGAAAGTTTCAGGTGATGATCACCAAATTCAGCCGGAAGCATCGCCACCAGTTTTATGTCCAGGTCGGCCCCACGGATATCGATGATCCCGCGCCTGCCATCACCGTTATGATGCCAGAGGATCGATAAGCAACCCTTTACCAGCATAGAAACAGCAAACAGGGAGCTTCAGGCAATTTCGTCTGACTCCCTTTTTTTACGAAAGGAGCGTTTCATGAAAACAAGCGAATTGAAAAAGATATGCGAAGACCATGTGAATGATTTGATCACAGCCATCGCGGAGACCCGGGATGGACAGCGGTTCCTGGATTACCTGAATTTCTGCGCACGGTTTCACCGGTATTCTTTCAGAAATCGGATTCTGATCTGGTGTTACCAGCCTGACGCCACCTTCGTGGCCGGCTACAAAGCCTGGCCGAAAATGGGGCGTCACGTTAAAAAAGGCGGGTCCGGGATTCCGATCTTTGCGCCCATGGCAGTCAAAAACCGGCCGGGGTTTGCAGATGAGACGGATGACGACCCGGATGATCATAGCGATGAAAAAACGTCATTAAGGTTCAAAGTCGCCTATGTGTATGACGTTTCTCAAACAGAAGGTGATCCCCTGCCGAATCTCGACACACTCGCAGTGGATGGTGAAACCGGTTTGCTCGGAGCGCTGGAGGCTTTTACCCGCGCTCAGGGAATCAAGCTGGGATATTCATCGGACAAGGCCCTGGAATTTTTGCGGGCCGCCGGGATTTCCGCCAGAGGCAGAATTCAGATCAAGGAATCGCTTAATGAAAGCCAACGGTTTTATGTCCTGGCCCATGAACTGGCCCATGAGTTTCTTCATGACCTTCATGCCCAAAAAACCCTGTCCACCAAGGTCAAGGAGCTTGAGGCGGATGCCACGGCGTATGTGGTGTCGCGTCATTTCGGGCTTCAAACCCAGTCCTCAGTGTATCTCGCCCTGTACCAGGTTGAAGAAGTGGACGTCAAGGAGTCTCTGGACAGGATTGTTGCAACCGCGTCAAGGATTATCCAAGGCGTGCATCAACTGGATCAAAACCAGTCCGCCGCCCAAACCATTCAGGACGCGGCATAAGCCGATAAACATTAACAGACCAAGAATTTAACAAAACCCCGACAGGGAGATGAAACGCCTCCCTTGGGGGTGCTGTCATCTCCCTGTCAGCATCAAGGGAGACAAGAAATGGAAAAACTCTATATGGACGATTTCCCCGGCACCAAATACCGGGTGAACCTGATCAGAGAAAGTGATGATTCGTATGAATGGCCGCCATTGTCCAACCCCAAGACTGTTTTTGATTTTATCAAACCCCTTGAGGACAAGGACCGGGAATATTTCGTCGCGATTTTTTTGAACGCGAAAAATGTCCCTTTAGGCGTCCATCTGGTGAGCATCGGGGACCTGACCGCTTCAACGGTGCATCCTCGTGAAAGTTTCAAGGCAGCCATTCTGGCCTCAGCGTGTTCCGTCGTGTTCGCCCATAATCATCCCTCGGGCAATCCAGACCCCAGCGGTGCGGATATCAAAATAACCCAAAAGCTGAAAGAGGCCGGGGACCTGCTTGGGATAACGGTTTTCGATCACATTATCGTGGGCAGAGATTGTTATCACAGTTTTAGAGAATCTGGACAGATATAGGAGGTGTCAATCATGGTAAGACTGGAATCACAGGTAAAGATGGGGTTCTACCCTACCCCGACCGAAGTTGTTATGCACATCCGGAACATGCTGAAGATTTCTCCGGATGCGCGGGTTTTGGACACCTGCTGCGGCGAAGGGGAAGCCCTAAGCCTTCTGGCGGAAGAAAGCCCGGCTGAAACTTATGGTGTTGAGCTTCATCACGAGAGAATGATGCAGGCCAAGGTGCGATTAAACCATGTGCTTTGGGCCGATGCCCTTTATGACTGCGTCTGTTCAAAGGAGGCGTTTTCCCTTTTGTGGCTGAACCCGCCGTATGATGCTGCCGGAATGGAATCGGAAGAGAAGAAGGAACGGCTGGAAGTGGCGTTTCTTAAAAAGCATTGGCCGTATCTTCAAAACGGCGGGGTGATGGTGTACATCATTCCCTGGTCATCCTTGGCCGCTGCCGTGCCCATGATAGCAAAGAATTGTCGGAATTTGACGATTTTGAAATTCCCGGAGGAGTTGTTCTGGGATTTTAACCAGATTGTTTTAATGGGTGTCAAAGGCCGGCTCAAAAAATCAGAGATCGAGCATAATCAGGCGCTCTTGAACTCGGCAACGGGGGCATTCACCAAAGGGGACCTGGATCAGGTATCCTCCACGGACATGGTTTCGGAAATCTTTTATGAAGTTCCGGCCGCCGGCGATCTGGAAAGTTTTACCTTCCGGTCGACCCGACTGGATCCGGAACAGGCCCTTATCAAGCTCAAAACCTCGCCGGTGTGGGAAAAGGTTCATCCTAAGATGTTCCCCCCTTCCCTTGCCAAACGCATCCGGCCCTTGACCTCCCTTCGGGAAGGCCATCTGGCCATGCTTCTGTCTTCCGGTATGATGAACGGCGAAGTGACCGGGCCGGACAAGCGACGGCTGGTGGTGAAAGGATCGG
The DNA here is from genome assembly GCA_002772195.1 of Desulfobacterales bacterium CG23_combo_of_CG06-09_8_20_14_all_51_8. Taxonomy (GTDB): domain Bacteria; phylum Desulfobacterota; class Desulfobacteria; order Desulfobacterales; family Desulfosalsimonadaceae; genus SURF-3. The sequence goes on from PCSG01000154.1 coordinate 5,985, forward strand.
TGAACAAAGGAATCATCGACTCCACGGAAGAAACCGAGACAGCCATCCGGTATATCAAAACGGATTGCTATGAAATCACCGTCCGGGCCTTGAGTTTTGATCCCCCGGAAATCATTAACATCAGATAAAGAAAAAGCCCGATGAAAGGAGATATCAGCATGAATCATTATAAAATTACGGCAAGGTTTGCCTTTGATGGTTCTTTTATCGTCAGCGCGGACAGTTTTGCCGACGCGAGAAAGATAGTTTCGGACAGTTGTGGTCTGACAATTGGCAGTGGGATTCACACGACATTGCCGGATGAGGAAATTGACTGGGAATTCCCGGTCCACCCGGAGATGTCGATTCTTCATGCCTGTCTGATTGCACACCCGAAAGATGATAAAGGAGAAAATAATGGAAAATTATCATGAAGTGTATATGTCCGGCGCATCCTGTTACACGGATGCCGCCATTTTGAATGAAGAGTCCCTCTATCTGGTTTCTCTTTATGGCAGGCCCGGTTCGGTCAAAGCCATCGGCGCGGGAATCCTGAGCGGCCGGGCGGTGTTTGTTGGAGACCGTCATGTAACACGGCCTCTGCATTACAATCTGAGGGCCGTCACCCAGAATATTGAAAACGGGCTTTGCCACAAGGTGATTTTCAGCCCGAGCCATTTTACCGGGCCGGATAGTCGCATCCTGGTGGGCGAGGATAAAAAATCCGCCTTCAGCCTGCTCAACACCGTGGTCTCCATGCCTCTCAAGGAAGAATGGGCGGATTTTCTCTGGGATCGCGTCTTTGTTCCCAAGCGCCTGATCGGGTTCGGCCAGATCCAGGGAAAGGATTTGAGCGAAGTTTATCTGGTCAGCGTGGAGAAAACCACGGACGAGGTGGATGCCCTGGTTCTGGAGGAAATCAGATCCGGAATGTTAAATTAAATATAAGTTCAGTCTGAATATCTTTGGACTGACAGCCTGATTTACAACCCCGGCATGGGGACAGTTCTCATTTGTCCCCTGCCGGGACATCTGTTTTCTGTCCCCCTGCCCTTTACGTCAAAGCCTTATGCAAGGAGGACAGAAATGGAAATCGCGTTACGAGATTTTCTGGCGGATTACGGCCAGTCATTAAAACAGAAAGTGATTGAAGCATTCAAGCCCCTTTATCATCCTGCTGTAAAAGACACCTGGGACAATGAAGCGGAATTAAAACTGGATCAGTTGAAACGAAAACTCTTCCCGGCCCAGACCGATGCGGTGCTTTCCCTGGCAAAGGGATTTTTCCATGCAAAAAAACGCGGATTGATCCTGGTGGCCGAAATGGGGAGCGGAAAAACCGCAATGGCAATTGCCGTTGCCCACCTGATCCCCAAGCACAATTACCGGGTCATGGTCATGTGCCCGCCCCACCTGGTCCGCAAATGGATGCGGGAAATTGAAGTGGTTCTGCCCAAATGCCGGGTGGTCAATCTCAACGGCAAAGGATTGAAGGATCTCGAAGCTCTCAGGTATGCGGGAAAACCCACCTGCCCGGAGTTTTACGTTATCGGCCGGGAACGGGCCAAGGGTCATTACAGTTGGAAAACATCCGTTCTCAGACACGGGCATTTAAACCGAATCCTTTGTCCCAAATGCGGCAAGGAATTGGACGATGTTTTAAAATCCAAGCGGCCCAGGTGTCCCGGGTGCGATGAACCCCTTTATATGGCCGACAAGGATGGCATCCGGCGGTTTGCCAAGGCGGAGTATATCAAGAAATATCTTCACGGCCGTATCGATTTATTTGTGCTCGACGAGGCCCATGAGGAGAAAAGCGGCGTCACGGCCCAGGGTCAGGCATTTGCAAACATTGCCTGTGCCAGCAAGCGGACCCTGGCATTGACCGGGACTCTTGCGGGCGGGTATGCGACCAACTTGTTTTATATTTTCTGGCGGCTGATGCCCCGGGAGATCAAGGCAAAACGGATGAATTTCCGGTCACCCATGGGGTTTGCCGAGCAATACGGGATCATTCAGCGGACGTACACGGAAACCAGGGATGATGAATATACAGCCTCATCCATCGGCAGAAGCCGGGGTTCCCGGACCATTGTGATGGAAAAGCCAGGGGTTTCTCCCCTGGTGCTCACGGATTTTCTTCTGGAGCATGCGGTGTTTTTAAGGCTTTCGGATGTGTCCAACAGCCTCCCGTCTTTTAATGAACGGATCGTGGAGGTTGCCATGACTCCCTTTCAGGAGGCTGCTTACAAGGATTTTGAACGGGAACTGACATCCGAAGTGAGACGAGCCCTTGCCATGCAGGACCGGTCCCTTCTGGGGGCCCTGGTCAATTCTCTGCTGGCTTATCCCGATGGCGCAAGGCGCGGCGAAATCGTTTTCCACCCCCGCACCCGGAAGCTTGTGGCGGAAGGCCCGCAGGTAATGGAGCATATTCTTCCCAAGGAAGATGAGCTCCTCAATATCATCGCTGCTGAACTGGCGGAAAAAAGAAAATGCCTGATCTGTCTGGAACACACGGGCACAAGAGATCTGATTCCGGACCTTCAGGAAAGGCTCTTGGAGAAAGGACTGAAACCCCTTATTCTGCGAAGTGACACTGTGTCCACTGAAAAACGCGAGGAGTGGATGAAATCCAAGCTGGAGTCCGGGGAATATCAAGTGATGATCACCAACCCCAACCTGATTAAAACAGGTCTTGACCTGCTGGAGTTCCCGACCATCATTTTTTTTCAGACGGGGTACTCGATTTTTACATTACGGCAGGCCAGCCGCCGGTCCTGGCGCATCGGTCAGGATCAGCCGGTGAGGGTCTATTACCTGTTTTATGCCAAAACCATGCAAGCCGTGGCTTTATCGCTTATCGCCACGAAAATGGAAACGGCACTGGCCATCGAGGGTGACCTGTCGGATCGGGGTCTTACAGCTCTGGCTGAAGGGG
>PCSG01000154.1:8993-9362 GCA_002772195.1 Desulfobacterales bacterium CG23_combo_of_CG06-09_8_20_14_all_51_8
AAGGAACTTGCGGCGGATTCTGTCATGGGAGACGAAATTTTGGAAGCAGAGGTTTCCACGACCACGTTTGTCAACTCGGATCACTCCGCTGACATCACCTTTGACAAGATCATTCGCGGCCGGGTGTTCCCCCGGAATGGCTACGCCGTGGCCATTGTGGGCAGGCACGAATTTTTATTCAAGGCCGGCAGGATTTTGTTTAACGGCAAGCCCTGCGGCAATTATGACAAAAAAGGCATGGGCTCTATCAACAACAAGACCATCCAGATCATGAAGGCCGGGCAATCCGATGCGGATTGCTACGTGCTGGTGGAGATCCGGTAAAGAGATTTTGACCGTTTAATGGTTACACCAAAACAAAAAAGCCTG
>PCSG01000154.1:9393-9565 GCA_002772195.1 Desulfobacterales bacterium CG23_combo_of_CG06-09_8_20_14_all_51_8
CCTGTTCTGGACCACTATATATTGGGGTGCCACTGAGCAAGAAAAGAGCGGACTGATATCGAGTGTTCACTGAGATAACATATTGCATTATTGTAGGTTTTGAAAAATTTCAGACACCTATCAGTTCATCGGTTCTTTTTTAATTCGTTTTTCTGATTTTTCTGCTAAATTG
>PCSG01000141.1 GCA_002772195.1 Desulfobacterales bacterium CG23_combo_of_CG06-09_8_20_14_all_51_8
TCACCGGCTTTGTGGTCTGCCGTAAAAACGGGTCCGGATAGGTCAATATCTCAAGCACGCTCATAATTATTATTGAATATATCGTATTAAAAAGTTGACAGAATTTCACGACCCGCGAGAATGTCCTGCTTAATCTGGGCCGAGAGTTCATCAATGCTGGAAAATTTTTTTTCATCCCGGATGCGCTGGATGAAATTCACCCGGATTTTTTCTCCGTAAATATCCTTTTTAAAATCAAGAATATGTACTTCTATGGTAAATAAATGATCGTCAAAAGTCGGGCTGTATCCGATATTGGCAACCCCCTTGAAATGACTCCCTGTCAGCTCCCCCCCCAGTTCAACCATCACCGCATACACGCCGGACTTCGGACAGAGCTCATCGACGACATTGATATTGGCGGTGGGGAACCCCAACAACCGGCCGCCGCGATTCCGGCCGGCGCGGATCTTGCCGCGGATCTGGTAATGCCGGCCAAGCAGCGCCGGCGCATCTTCCACATTTCCGGCCATAACGATTTCCCGGACCCGGGTGCTGCTGATCCGGCCTTCCCCGTTGTGGGTCATGGGGATCCAGTTCGTGACAATCACCTCGTATCCCAGTCTTTCCGAATTCTGGCGCAAATAGGCGATATTGCCTTCCCGGTTTTTTCCAAAGGCATAATCTTTTCCGATGACAATGGCTCGGGCACCGATTTTTTTCACCAGAATGTCTTCAAGAAAGCGGTCCGCGGACAGGGCGGCAAATTCCATGTCAAACGGAATGCAGATGAGCACATCCAGACCGGTTTTGGCGATCAGCTCCACTTTCTGTTCATAGAGGGTGATCAGGGGAGGCGGATTTTCTTTATTCAGGACCTTGACCGGATGGGGTTCAAAGGTGATGGCCACGGAAGTCCCGTTTAAGGATTCCGCTTTTTCAATAACCTGGTGAAAAATCGCCTGATGACCTTTATGCACGCCATCAAAATTTCCGATGGTCACCACGGCGTTTTTAAAAAATTGATTTATTTCATTTAAATTGTTAAATAAACGCATTGCAAAAAACACCGAACTTTAAAATATTGATCTTGACAGAAGTTATTGTAGCATATATAAAAAAAAATCTTTTAAATCAATGCTTCTTTTAAGCTGTTCGACGTCCCGCAAGAAGCCTGATTGAAAGTCGTGCCGAAGTGGCGGAATTGGTAGACGCGCTAGGTTCAGGGTCTAGTGGGTGCACGCCCGTGGAAGTTCGAGTCTTCTCTTCGGCACCACCAAACATCCCGGCCGCATCCATTTTTACAATTATAAAATGGATGCGGCTTTTTTATTGGATCAGCCCATCAAGTTCTTAATCCACTGCATCATCGAATCGTAATGAGAACCTTTCCAATAAATTTTTCCGCAACCTGAACACTGGGTAAACTCCGGGTGAGTTTCAAAATTTTTTTTATCCACCTGGAATTCAATCAAGATTTTCACCACGTTTTGGACAACGCCGTTACATACCAGGCATCGCGTCATGGGCGCTACGTGGGCCCTCAAGTCAAAAACATCCAGAACTTCCCGGACCTGAGCATCAGGGTCAGTCTGTTTCACTAAATATCGTCGGGCCTCGTTTTTATGTAATAAGTACTTTTTATTCCGGTCAACAGGGTCCGGAAGCCTGAATCAGAAATCGCAGACAGCACCCCACCAATATAAGTATTCTGATAAATTGTGTCGAATCCCAGCATGCGCAAATGTTTCGCCAACCGACCCAGGTGCGCATCGCAGATAAATTTTTGATGTTGCAGGACAGGATTTTCAATAAGGGGAGGGGCGTTTTTGTGCAATTCCTCAATCATGAACATACTGGGATGAAATTATTGCGAGAAACAAAAAGGGGTTCTCAATAAGAGCACCCCCCTGATTTTTATGGCGCGCCCGGCAAGATTCGAACTTGCGACCTACGGATTCGTAGTCAGGATCAAGAGAGGAAACAAGAGTAATCATCAGTAATTATAGATAACATAAAAACATAATAATTCAATAACATAAAACCATTTCTCCTTCCACTGATATAACCAGATTTACTTGTTTTTACCCATAGACATATCCATTTATGGCAAAATTATGGCAAAAAAATTATGGCATATTTTGTCATGAAGGGTCACCAAATAAATGGATGAATTGGGCGTCCATATGGTGAGCAGCGGCTCATACTTGCGTCCAGATATTAAGGATCGGATTCCCTGATAGTAACTGTCAGCGACAGCTATGGAGTATATATGCTATCAGGAAATCCGTCAACAATCTTTGTCCGATAGGGCAGGGGGGTGTTTTGGTCAAGAACTGCGTATGCACCAGTTATTTTAATGAGGCTCCCAGCATGCTTCAGGTCCCTCATGACGCGAAGCGAGACATGATTTGCAGTGAGGAATGGTTATGTCGTTGCTTTCTAATAATTATTTCGATATCATATTAAAAATAATGAGTTAACTTTTTAGAGATAAACAACAACAATACAGATATGGATAAAAAGTTTAAATATTCCATCGAAGACCCCATGTTTGATCAGGAGCATGGCGTTCTCAAAAATAAACTGGGAATAACCGACCCGGAAAAGCTCCAACTGCTTGAAACCCAGCACCTTCTGAAAGCGTATGAAAGGTCAGCGGAAAAATATTCTGAAAAACATCGCTTCACCGGTCAGGATGTCTGCATTCTTCATAAATGGTTTTTAGGTGACATATACACATGGGCTGGAACCTACCGTTCCGTGGATCTCTCTTCTGAAAGCATTCGATATTGTCATGCAAAATATATTCATAACAACATGAAATCCTTTGGTGCCATGCTGTTTGAAAGGACTCCTTTTTCGCCGCTATTGCCGAAATGTGAGATTGTTAAACTATTGGCAGAGATCCATGGCGAACTCATTATTACCCACCCCTTTAGAGACGGAAACGGCAGAACGACGCGCCTTCTTTGCGATCTTTTGCTAATGTAGGCGGAATACAATCCCATGGAAACAAATCTTTTTTACAGTGAGGGATTTGTGGAGGAATATCATCGGGCTGTTCAGGTTTTTTGGACCAGGGGAGAGGCTTCTTTGTTGGTCAGTCTTTTTGATCCGCTGATTTTGAAATAGCCGGTGCTTTTTGTTGATGCTTGGCCTGAAGTTTGAAGAGTTCTTCACGGCATTCATGGGCGGCTTTTTCCATTCCTTCAATAACAGTGCTGCCGCACACCGCCTTTAGAAGCATTATTTTACGCTCGATCGGTTTTTTTTGCTTATAAAATTTCATGTTTAAAATTATATACCTGGACAGGGTAAATGTAAAAGAGAAATTTTAATTTTCTCGCGTTTTGGGCGATACCTGGTTGATCAGAACAGGACAAGGGTGCAAAAAAGCGTCTGGCGATGGTCTCGGGAATTTGGACAATGCACTCAGATTTGAGTCATAATTGTAATTTGAAGTTCGGGAAAGGGAAACCCAATCGCATTCTGTGCGGTTTTTAAATTGACTTGGTTGAATAAATTGATATTCTTACTTTGAAGTAAGAATATTTTTACATTCACACAGCAGAGGAGCCAGCCATGCCCACCAGAAGAATAACATCAAAAGGCCAGGTGACTATTCCTAAAAAAATTAGAGAATTTCTTAATGTCGGCGTTTACGATACAATCGAATTTACCCTGCTTGAGAACGGGAAAGTGCTGCTCACGAGTGATCAACATTCCGCGAAAGCACTTTTTGGCATGCTCAAGCACAAAAAACAATCCAAGCCAATCTCGGTCGATGAAATGAATGCCGCCATAGAGGAGCGATACCGCGAAAGGAGTTCTCGTTGATCGCATTTGATACCAATGCCCTTGTAAGAGTCCTGGTTGAAGATGATAAAGACCAGGCAAAAATGGTAAGGGATATTATCACGCAAACTGAAGATCATTCCGGGCGCATTCTCATTCTATCCGAAGTGCTGATAGAAACGGTATGGGTACTTGAATCTGTATATCATTGTACAAAAGATGAAATTTCACAGTTCCTCGAAACACTGGTTCGGACCCCGGTATTTATTATCGGCGAACCATTAGCCATACGAACCGCAGTCGAGCAATACAAGAATGGAGGGGATTTCGCGGATTGCGTTATCGTTAATAAGGCCAAACACCACCAGGCAAAAAAAATGTTCAGTTTCGACAAGAAATTACAAAGAAAGTTCCCTGATTATGTAGCCGATTCCATCCAGTTTAATGATCTTTAAATTCCCTGATCCTTTGAACGGCAAAAAGTCAATAACATCAATTGCGCCATTAACGATCTTATCCCATCCACGGTGAGGGTGATTGCTCCCCAGTTTTCTTCCACTTTTCCGGAAATCAAATAGGGCCGACCATAATCCAGTACATTATAGAATAGATGGTAAGCATCTGGGAAAAAAGTGGTTTCAACAATGCTGGTGTCGTCTTCAAACAGATTTTTAGTGCACATGCCATGCGGATCGCTGCGCATTCCCCGTTGAAGCGACTGTCAGTTCCACGCGCACCAGTTCATTGTCATAAAAATGGGTTTCCCGTTTTTCCAATATTCATCAATCAATGCTGTAAAATTTTTTTACAGCGTTTTTATTTATAAAAACAATTGTTTTTCAATGAAATTTTTTCTAAAGCATTTGTGATGCATATTTTATGACCCCAAAAAGCCAATCAAAAAAATGACGATCCTATATTATAATCCGACAGTGATATGCAGCTAACTCCCTACCATGCCAGATATTTCGCCTATGAGTTGACCAAACGGAGTTCATCGAACAGCCTTCAAAAACTGGCCCCGTCCCTTCTGGACGCCCAGGTGAATCTCAATCCCCATCAGGTTGAAGCCGCCTTATTTGCCTTCAAATCGCCTCTTTCAAAGGGGGCGATCCTTGCCGATGAAGTGGGCCTTGGTAAAACCATCGAGGCCGGGATTGTCGTTTCTCAGAAATGGGCGGAAAGGCGAAAAATGCAAGAAAACATATTTTAGTTTATCCCTATGAAAGTAAAATATAAAAATCTTTATTTTAGTTTCAAACCTGAAAAGCAAATAAGCCATCTGGTTATTCTCCGTTCCAGCGCGCAGGGAAAAGTAACACCTTGTTTCCATCCCGCGCGTTGAAATGAGGATAACCCAAAAAAGAGGAATCATGTCCAAACAGAAGCTGGAACTGACCTGGATCGGCAAGGACAAGCAGCCGGTACTGGAACCCCGCATTCTTATTGAAGACCCGGAAAAATCATACGGGGATAAATCCGCTGAAAACATGCTCATTTTTGGCGACAACCTGCTGGCGCTCAAAGCCCTGGAATAGGATTTTGCGGGGAAGGTTAAATGCGCGGCTATCGACCCGCCCTATAATACCGGAAGCGCCTTCACCCATTATGATGACGGGCTTGAACATTCCATCTGGCTTTCACTGATGCGGGACCGGCTTATAATCATCCGGCGGCTGTTCTCTAACGATGGGTCTTTGTGGATTACAATTGATGATAATGAGTCGCATTATCTGAAAGTACTGTGCGATGAAATTTTCGGGCGGAGAAATTTTATTGCGAATGTGGTTTGGCAAAAAAGAACATCATGATGCCGTGAAAATGAACATGGGATTTAGCACGCTGGTAAAGAACTTTGGACAGTAAAAGGAATCCAGATCCGCTTCAACTGAGTTTATAAAAAAGACTGCGAAGCTTTTATAAATACCGACTATCGGCCATGTTTGAAGTTCAGACTATGAGGGGTTAATGAACAGTTTAAGATTGTTGGGAGGCGTTTTAATGAGTCAGAAGGAAACATCAACAGGAAACCATCAGAAAAAGCTGATCAATCCTGCCGGTACAGAGGTAATCTATGATTCCATGCAGTTTTCACAAGCTGTCCAGGTCGGGGGTATGATTTGGATATCCGGCCAAGTCGGCATGAACGAAAAATTTGAAATGGCAGAGGGTATTGAAGCCCAAACTCGCCAGGCATTTATCAACCTTAAAAGAGTGCTCGACGAAGCCGGTGGATCGCTTGAGGATATTGTTGAATTAGTGACGTATCACCTCTCAATGAGCGATATGCGAAAATTTGCCAAAGTGAAATCAGAATTTTTTCCTGATAATTATCCGGCATGGACAGCAATCGGAATAAACGAACTTGTATTGCCCGGTCTGCTTGTTGAAATTCGAGCGACCGCTGTAATAACTAAATTAATGTAACACTCGAAAATAGCCATACTCCAAAGGTTCCCGATGGAATATTTTATTGTTCTCCGGAACTCAGGCCCAAGTTTCCCCGGAAATCCGGCTCAATAGGTTTTCGGTTTTTTTCCACAACTCATTGAATAAGTTGCTTATGGACGAACAGCTATATTTGTTTAAAATCACACTGGCCGATATTGAGCCGAAAATCTGGCGCCGTTTTTTGGTTCCGCCCACTATTTCGTTGGATAGACTTCATGAGGTAATCCAGATTGTGATGGGGTGGACTGACAGACATCTTTATGAATTCTCGATTGGCAATAAAAAATACACCGAATACCCGGAATCACGGGAGGATGGCCTTAAAAGCGGGAAATTCAGACTTGGTGATCTGATCAAGCAAAAGGGCTACACATTTGGCTATTTGTATGATTTCGGGGATAGCTGGCAGCATGACCTTATTTTTGAAAATGACCGTTATGCCAGTCCAGACCCACGACATGAAGTCCATTGTATTGATGGTGCACGGGCCTGCCCGCCTGAAGATGTCGGCGGCATAATGGGTTATAATGAGTTCTGCAAAATATTGAGGAATCCAGATCGTGAAGATTATGAAAGTTCCTGGGAATGGGTCAGTGCTGACTATGAAATTGAAAAATTTGATATTTATGAAATAAATGGGGCCTTGGCGAAATACCTGCACTGGTCCCGGGATCGAGATCTGAAATGGCAGGGTTGAGCCTTTGCAATCCGTTGCTCCAGAAATAATTTTTCATTCAACAAGAGATTGAACCAATGACCGGAACCATTCGCGCTGACATCAAACCCGGCGGAACTGTGCTGATTGTTTTGAAAAAAGACCAGAAAACAAATAAATTAACCCAAGGCATCATTAAAGACATTTTGACAAAATCCCCGAATCATCCGCATGGTATCAAGGTCCGTCTGGAAACCGGCGAGGTTGGTAGGGTAAAAGAGATACTGAACTGAAGTCATAGACCACCGGCAAAGCCGGTGGCTTGAAATATCTGAACCGCTCAAAGCGGTTAAAACCTGGAACCACCTAAAGGTGGTTATTCAAATAATTTCATTTGGTTGTCAAATCTTCTATCTTCTTCATCTTGCCGTTGGATGTATAATCGTACATTATTTTCATCTTTGCCAACTGTTGAGACATAATACCCTCTGGCCCAAAAGTGTTGACCCACAAAATTCCTTGTTCGACCTTGATAACCACGGGCAATCTGAATAGCACTTTTGCCTTTGATGAAACCCACGACCTGAGATACTGCATATTTTGGAAGGATCGAAAGCAACATGTGGACGTGGTCCGGCATAAGATGCCCTTCGATCACATTGCACTCCTTTTGTTTTGCAAGCTCTCGAAAGATCTCCCCCAAATATTTCCTGAGTTCACCATATATAATCTTCTTGCGCCATTTCGGAATCCACACCAAGTGGTACTTGCATTCCCATATGGTATGGCTTAAACTTTGGCTGTCGTACATGGGAAGTCTCCTTTTCTTGAACTTTGAGCGGTTCAGATTGGGAGACTTCCCCTATATTCCCGTAAATGTCAAACTCTGGGAGTCCCCCGGCAGAGCCGGGGGTTTACCTGTTTTAATTATTGCAACCAAGATTATGGAGAATCCCGCTATGGCTCTGACTAAAATATCAATGATATCAAAACTTTGTGAAGAAATTAAACTGGACAGAAAAAAGGCGACGGAATCAGTTGAAAAAATCATCGAAATTATCAAGTCCAGCTTGGCAGATGGTGATGCGGTTCTGATCAGCGGGTTCGGAAAATTTTCCGTGAATCAAAAGAATTCAAGGAAGGGCAGAAATCCCGCGACAAGTGAAGACCTGATGCTGCCGGCCCGGAAAGTTGTTGTTTTCAAATATTCTGGAAAGTTGAGGGACCAGATGAACAAGGGAAAGGGCAAGTAAGGGGTAACTATATGACATTCAATGATATTGACCGCCACAAGATCAAAAAAGAGGTTGGGGATTTTTGTGTAAGGAAGACCCCGGCGCATTTGAAAGATAAATTGCGGTACGACTATGAATTTGAAAATCAGAATGTGATCCTTTATGAAATCCGGCCGGTATGGAACCAGAAGGATCAACATACCAAAATGCCGATCGCCAAATTGACATATGTCAGCACCCGAGACATCTGGAAACTTTACTGGATACGGGCAAGCGGCAAATGGGAAAAATATCCGCCGATGGACTCGGCAAAAGAATTGAGCGATCTGGTTCAAGCAATCGATAAAGACAGGAGCGGATGTTTTTTCGGGTAACAATCAATAGGCAAAAATCTTCCGGGCAGATTGCCCTTTCGGGAGTCGTTGACTTGGCACATAATCTCCACACACATAATCTCCGTTCTTGACAAAATTGAAGAATGGCAGATTATTATACGCAGAAACTATTTTGCAAGTGGTCAATATCTAAGCCGGAATTAATAGCAGGGAGAAGGAAAAATGTTCCTGGCCCAAAGTGTTAAAAAATTCCTGAAAGAGAATTTTCAGGATGAGAAAAATGCTAAAAAAAAAGACGATGATTTCTTCCAAAGGATGAAAGACTTTGAATGCGGTTGCGGTTTAGACCCTGATGACACATCAAGTGATCCTGCATTTCATTCTTTAATGGGGAATACTTGGCATGGAATGTTCGCCGGTGATGATTAGCTGTCATCATTTGGTAAATCAACAGGCCGAAATAAAAGAGGTTGGCCTTCAGGATGTCTGTTGAACCTTTCTTGGTTTTTCTCTCGTTCCTCCGGTGTCTGAAATTTTCCGGACGCCGGTGTCTGTTTACGATCCAAATCCCCCGCATTCATCATATCAACTTTACTCGGGAGACTGTCCGGATTAAAAAAATCTCCCTGAAGAAGCGCTCCGTTAAGTTTTTCAAGATGCGCTGTCTTTTCCTGGGGCGTCCAGTTATCCCGTGTGAGAATATCTTTCGTTATTCCATAGATGACATCCCGTTGAGCTGCGGTCCCAGATTCATTAACGTCTCGTCGGTTACCACCAACATCAAACCCCACTCCTGATTCTGATTTTCCTAATCCAAAATTCAATCTGCCACCCAATTGCGTTGTAGCCTGAGTTATTTCTGATAATCTTATTGTCCCATTATATTCCTTCCCCCACTGGCTGGCGAAGCGGTTGGCAAAGGCGATGGCGTATCCCGGATCAGAAAAGACCTCACCCGGCAATGAATGTTGGCCGACCATACTGATGACATTGGCCTTGCCAAAATCCGGTCCTTT
>PCSG01000076.1:0-4549 GCA_002772195.1 Desulfobacterales bacterium CG23_combo_of_CG06-09_8_20_14_all_51_8
GGCTTTGGCGATGATTTTAAAAATAACTTATTGAAATTATATATAAATTTTTTTACTTAATCGAAGTGGATAACCAGATAAATATATATTCCCTCATCATCAAACTCATTCCAGGCAGCGTCTTCTCCAGCGATAGCAATCGCCTCCGCCAATCGATCGTGAAGCTCTTTTAGCGTCGGCACATCTCGAAGCCGTTTGGTCCTACATTCCATCATATCATATTTTCCTGGTCGATTAACTTAAGCATAAATGGAGTGGTTTTTTGGCGCCTTCTTGATTTACAAAAAAAGGCTTAAGTTAATGACATTGCGACTCCCTTAAATCACCCGCCAAGGCACGGCTATAAGATTATCCGAAAGCGCAAGGGGTTTTTCAACCGCGCAGATAATCAAGCCATGCCCGATTTTTTCCTTTGGGAAACATTCCCTGAAAGCGCCGATTCCCCTGCCATCATTACGTGTTGGATTGCTCTTCGCCTTTACTTCAATCGGATAAAGCATCCCGTTGATTTCCATCACAATATCCACTTCAGCGCCGCCATAGCTCCTAAAATGATACATATTGGGGAGCATCGGCCAGGCCTGGATGGTTTTTATGATTTCCATCACGACCCATGTCTCAAACAGCGCCCCCCATAAAGGATGACCGCCAAGTGCCTCAGGAGAGCCGATTCTCTGCAAATGGCAAATAAAACCGGTATCAGTAAAATATCCCTTTGCCCGGCCGGCAATCCGTTTGACCGGATTTCTGGAAAATGCCGGAATGGAAAACCACAAAAATGTAGATTGGATCGTCTCAAGCCAAGACTGGGCGGTCTTTCGATCAACCCCAAGTTCCCGGCCAAGATGTCCATAATTGATTTCCTGAGCGCTTAAGGCCGCCACAAGCTGTATGAATTTCCCAAACGTTTGGAGTGATCCGATATTCGCAACGGATCGCACATCTCTTTCGATATAAGTCTGAAGATAGCTCTGCCAGTATCCGGCGACCATGCTCGCGGGAAAATCCACAAGCGCCGGGTAACCTCCGCGCCAGACCAGCGGATACAGCAATTCCTGCCCAGGTTCTTCATCATCAAAAACGGTCTTGCCCTGAACCCAGTTTTCAAGAAACAGGCCCTTCCGCAGGCCAGCCAGTTCTCTTCTTGTCATGGGATACAGATGCGCTATCCCGACTCTTCCGGCCAGAGAGTCGGAGATATCGCGCATCACCGATAGATGCTGCGATCCGCTGAGAACATATAAGCCCTTTTGCTGAAGCCGATCGACCTGCCGTTTGATGGGGCCGAGTAACTCAGGCGCATATTGAATTTCATCCAGAAAAACAGGCGGGGGATGGTTTTGTAGAAAAAATTCAGGATCCAAACGCGCGTTTTCAATATCTATGACCGGATCAAAGACAAACGATTCAACCTGAGCTGCAAAGAGATTTTGCACAAGGGTCGTTTTACCGACCTGCCTTGCCCCAAGAACCGCTACAACAGGATAATAGCGGAATAAATCAATAAGTCTTTCTTCAATCAGACGCGGTTTATACCTGTTCATATACCTGTTCAGTATTGCAAAATCATGGTCGTGGGAATGACAATCAAAAGTTTTATATATTTTCGGGATTTATAATCCTTTTTATGCAGGAAAATAGACAAAAGCAAAATTTTTATTGGACGCATAAAAGAGAGTTGATCCAAATCACAAATCAATGCTTGCCCCCAATACCCTCTTTTCTATATATTTCCGTATCTGCTGCACACTCTGCAACCAGCAGGACATTGCCCGCCAAGGGTCAAAAAGATGCCAGGCCCTCAATTCGGGCTGCGTGATTCAACTTTTGATCAAAACAGGCAAAGAAAAAATGAAGGGGTAATTTTTCATGTATGACTAACGCCGAAGCAAGATGAATGGCGTCAAATCCACGCAGGGAATGTTTTTGAACGACTCTGTCAATGTAATCGTTAAGATCGTTTGTTACTTCAACCTGAATAAACGCGCTCCAATCTCTTTTAAAAGCAGACACAATGTTTTCAACAGCCATGTCCGAAAGATCAGATTTATTTTTCTTGCGGAATATGGTCGCTATGGTTTCCGCATATGCCACGGCGGACGTCACGACAGCCTCTGATTGCATCCACCGGGATGAAACAGCTTCACTAAAAATTTCTTGAAAATATCTTTTAATAAGCGCGCTTGTATCCAGATATAAAATCATCGCCGACCTTCTATCACCATATCGGAAGCGCATTTTC
Source organism: Desulfobacterales bacterium CG23_combo_of_CG06-09_8_20_14_all_51_8 (assembly GCA_002772195.1). Classification (GTDB taxonomy): domain Bacteria; phylum Desulfobacterota; class Desulfobacteria; order Desulfobacterales; family Desulfosalsimonadaceae; genus SURF-3. Next base: position 2,243 of record PCSG01000076.1, read on the forward strand.
CATCTGTTTTTATTTTCGGCGGACTGACACAGTTCATGCCCTGGCTCGGCATGACGACTAAACCCTTCTGAATTAATGGGCTCAGCGCGCTTCGAATCGATGTATTCCCTTCGCCTTCTTTTACAATTCTGGCAATGGGTTTGCCCCTTTCAGTGATCAAAATTTCCTCCCCTGATTTGACCCTTGAAAGATAACGGCTTAAATTATTTTTAATTTCCTTAATTCCTGCTGAATGCATGTCCAACCCCCTTCAATAAGAAGCTACTTTATTCATAAAAGTAGCTTCTTATAACACTGATGTCAACTTATTTACTTGGGACACATTTTCCAATCTTTTGGCAGTCTCTTTCCCAACAGGCCGCTGATATATCCGGGGGTCGAATATTGGGAGCAGCCTGCGCCGGAATGACACGAGGGCGAGAACTGAAACGAGAGAGGACAGACGCCGGTCGGAAGGGCATAAAGCCCTCCCCTACGAAAATTTTATGATAATCCGGCTGTCTTGCCCGCAGGCTACGGGGTTTATCCCCGCCCGCAAAGGCCGGGGGCTTAATTTCATGACCCCGGCTTTGCCCGAACCGCAGTCATGGTTTGGGCCATTACCGGCCTTTAATCGGTGACCTTATTGGTGACCTTATTGGTGATCCGACATTCTCCCAGAATTGCTTCCATTCCTCCTGCCCCCAGGCCCCGTGGCCGATGCCCGGCAGAAACCAATTCTGGTGTTAAAATATTTCCATGTATGACGGCCGATAAATCCGTATGCGCCGGTAATGAAACGTTTCTTCATTATTTATATCTATGGTTATAAATAACAGTTGTATATATTAAAATCGATAAGTTATTGATTAATCCATTGCCATACCTTCCTGGATTTCTTTTTGTTTTGAAAGTCAAGACAGCACCCCACCTTGCAAATCCAGCCGCAGACCCACGCAGACGGACGCGGATGCATTTTCGTCTGCGTTCGTCCGCGTTCGTCCGCGGCTAAAAAATTCACCGAACGGAAACCCTTCATACCGTAATCTCCTCCCCTGCCTCGTTCTCCCAGGTCACCCGCATGACTTCCTCATAGGTGGTGACACCGTCCAGCAGTTTCAAGACAGCATTGTCCCGGAGCGTCACCAGCTTCTCTTCAAACGCGACCTGGCGCAATGCTTCCAGGTCCGTGTTCTGAGTAGTCAGATTCCGCAGTCTCCGGGAATACGGCAGGGCCTCGTAAATGGCCGTGCGGCCGAAATATCCGGTCCCCCGGCAGTTGGTGCATCCGGCGCCCCGAAACAGTTTTACCGGCCCCTCTTTGTGAATATGAAGCCCGGATTTTATCAACTGAGCAGCGTCCATGGTATAGGATTCAATGCACCAGGGACAGATCTTGCGCACCAGGCGCTGGGAAATAACACCCGTCAGCGTGGCTTGAACCAGAAAATACGGCACCCCGATATCCAGCAGCCGGATAATGGAGGACGGCGCATCGTTGGTGTGAAGGGTGGACAGCACCAGATGGCCGGTCAGGGCCGCCTGCACCGCATTCTGGGCCGTCTCCAGGTCCCGGAGTTCACCCACCATGATGATATCCGGATCCTGGCGCAGAATATTTCGCATAATATTGACAAACGTGATGTCCACTGCCGGCTGGACCGCGATCTGGTTGAATTCCTCATGCACCATTTCAATGGGGTCCTCAATGGTGGTGGTGTTCACCTCCGGCGTGGACAGCCGCCGCAGGGTGGAATACAGGGTCGTGGATTTGCCGCTGCCCGTGGGTCCGCACACCAGCACCAGACCATGGGGACGGTTGACCATAAAATTATAGCATTCCAGATCATGGGGGGTAAACCCGAGCTGGTCCAGGCCCTGGAACAGAATATCCGGGTCCATGATCCGCATGACGACTTTTTCGCCGAACGCCACCGGAACCATTGAAATCCGGATTTCCACCTCCACATCACCTTTGGCGATCTTGACCCGGCCGTCCTGGGGCCGGCGCTTTTCCGCCATATCCAGGCGGGACATGTTTTTGATCCGGCTGATAATGGGGGTATGCACTTTTTTGGGCAGCCGGTACACCGTGTGCAGAATTCCGTCGATGCGCATCCGGATCAGAGAAATCTCCCGCTTGGGTTCGATATGAATATCACTGGCTCGCTGATCAAAGGCATACGTAAACAGATGATTCACCGCGTTGACAATGTGCTGGTCATTGGCCGGCAGTTCATCCACGGATTTGAGGCGCACATACTGTTCCAGATTGCCCAGGTCATAACTGGGGCTGGAAAACTGGGTTTCGGCCTGGGCAATGGAACG
>PCSG01000076.1:4574-9481 GCA_002772195.1 Desulfobacterales bacterium CG23_combo_of_CG06-09_8_20_14_all_51_8
AGCCGGATAATATCGGTTTTGGAGGTGACGACGACTTTGACCGGCATCAAGCTGACCCGGCCGATGTCCTCAAACACTTCGGCATTAAACGGATTGGACGTGGCCACCACCAGGGACCCGTTGTCCACTTCGATGGGCAGCACCAGGTGTTTCATGGCAAAACTCCGGGGGATGGTGGCGGTCACCAGGTTCAGATCCAGTTTCAGGGGATCGATTTTCCGGTAGGGCATGTCCCAGACCTTGGCCAGGGCTTTAAAGATGGCGTCCTCGTCCAGCTCCACATCTGGTTTGTCGGCCCGGGTGTATTTAAAAGAGATGATCACGTCCACGATGGTGGTGGGGTTGGTAATCCGGGCCCCGGCGGGCATTTTCCCGATACGCTTCTCCTTCTGTTTTTCAATGCTCTCCCGGATTTTTTCTTTTTTTTCAAAAATTTCAATAGCCTGTTCTTTCGTAACCAGCCTCTGCCCCACCAGGGCGACGCACACAAATTTATCGGAAAACGGATGCTCATTATCAGTGGCCATAAGAAAACGCCTCACTGCTGATTCAATGGGTTAATGACATTGAGAGGATAATAAAATATTGCAGGATTTTTATCAACAGGGGATTGCAAGGGGGAGAAAGCGGGCTGGAATTAAAGAAATCCCATCAAGGTGACTCCACAAATAAACCTTACCTTGATTTACGGTAATTTTTCCGGATCTTGTCTGTTGTCAAAAATAGCATGCACGACTATTTCCTTGTCTTCGATGGTATAAAAAACAGAAAAAGGAAATCGACGCACCAAGGCACGCCTGAAATGTTCATGATGCTTGGCAAATAAGCTCAGGCATCTTTTGAATTGTCTCGATTGATGCTTCCACGCAATCCAGGAATTCAAAGCCTAACCTCCGGCGCTGTGTTTCATACCATTGAAAGGCAATCTCAAGATCATCAATTGATCTGTCGGTGTAACGCAGATTCATATCTAAATTTCCCGGAGTCTGGCATGGACTTCTCGCCAATCATGGAGCGAAACTTTCCCATTTTTGTATTCACTGTATCTTTTTGCCAGCTTATCTTTTTGCCAGGCAGGCATGGGGAGATTTCCACTTTCCATTGCAATGGAATCCCATATATCCTGGGCCATAAGCAATTTTTGAGACACACTCATTTTTTTAATTTCTGAGATGATTTGTTCTGGCTGCATATTTTTGCTCCTTTTTATTTTGGGGCTGATCGCCCAGATCAAAAGCGATTTATTTTCTTGCTCTTTTACCTTGAAGCGATCTCAAGTTCTCAAAAATTCTCCTTCCTTCCTGCTTAATCACAAATCAAGGTGACCCCGCTACTCCCGCTATGTTCTTGGTGACCTTATTGGTGACCCTATTGGTGACCCAGCGATATCACAAAATTGCTTCCACATTGTCCTGATAACACCGGCCAAACGCGGCCCGGCGCTCCGGCAGCTCTCTCTGTGCCTTTTCATCGCATTGCTTTTCAACTTGCACATCGAACTTTCCAAAAGCACGGTTTCCAGAACAGCGGCGAGTTGATCAGGGTTATCGAGATGAACAAATACCTGCGCCGGGTGAGCCATTAAAAAGGGCACTGATCCGCTTCCAGCGCAGTGGATGATGGCATCCGGCTCACCTCCATAGGCGATCAGATATCAGATTCTTTAAATTGACATCCGCCGCACACCAGTCGGACAGCCCCCATTTCTTCCAGTCCTCCTGCCCCCATGCGCCGTGGCCGATGCCCGAGACAAACCATCCCTGCCCGCTGAAATATTTTGCGGTATGGCGGCCGATAAACCCGTATGCGCCGGTAATGAGAGCTTTTTTCATTCGATCGCCTCGGCCTTCCCATTGTCTTAAGGTTTAAGATTCATCAGACACTGCCGCTTCCGCCAACACATCAAATAATTCTTTGATGATTTTTGGATGAAGGATCTTGCCATGATGCCCGGGAACCACCATCCGAAGATTTCATTATCAGTTTTTTCTCTGCTTCTTCCATATCTTCCAAATATAATTCAATAGCCTCTTTAATGTTTTCCAAAGCCTCCTCCACCGTGCCCCCCTGGCTGACACAACCTTTCATGGAAGGAACATAGGCGAAAAAGCCATCCGCATCATGTTCAATAATTGCATTTACTTGCATTTTCTTCTCCTGTTGTTGTTTTTCTGGCGTCCGCGGACGGGTCGTTTTACCCTTTCCCCCCGACAAATGTATACAACCGCCCCGGCGTCCGGATCAACCCGCCGCACCAACGAACCATGACGTCAGGAATCATTTTTGGAAAGGGAAACTTGATTTTTCGGGCGACCCTTGCCTTTACGGTGTCAACCGTGTCCGGGAACAAATTAATGTCTGATGCAAAGGGATTTAATACGTTCTTATCCTCAGCATACCGGCCCCCGGTCCATCCTCAGCATACCGGCCCCCGGTCCATCCTCGTCATACCGGCCCCCGGTCCATCCTCGTCATACCGGACTTGATCCGGTATCCAGTATAAAAATGTTCCACATCCTTGCCGTCATGCCGGACCCCGACCCGGTATCCAGAATTTAAAATCTCGATAAATCCTTTCTGGTTTCCGGCCTGCGCCGGAATGACGGGAGGACGTTTCCGGCCTGCGCCGGAATGACGGGAGGGGGCGAGAGATGAAAGGGGAAAGGGCGAACCCCACTCGGAAGGGCATAAAGCCATCCTCTGAGGAAATTTGATGACTTCACTCCTGCCCGCCTGGAAATATTGAAATCTGCTCGCCCTTTTTCGGATAAATGTATATTGCCTCATCATCAAATCCATTCCAGGCAGCATCTTCTCCAGCAATAACCATTGCCTCTTCCAATCGATCATGAAGCGCTTTTATCGTGGGTGCGTCTTGAAGCCTTTTGATCTTGTATTCCGTCATGTCTTATTTTCCTGTCTTAACCATAGATCCAAACTTAGCCTTTTCCCACGGCGCAGAGATTTGCATCGTCTTGCGCAAACCCTCACCGGGGTTTGGCTGCATATCCAACCGAGCAAGAAATTTCGCATAGGCTTCCGGATCAGCCTTTATGATCGCCTGATCATAAAGAGCCTCTTCCGCTACCGTCCGAACAGCATCCAAAATAAAATCAGTCCGGTTTTTGCCCCGCAGCCGGGCCGCACGGTCGATAAGATTCCGTTCCTTATATGCCTCCTCTGCCATGCAACGAGATTTTGTTTCCAAAAGATTTTATCTCCCTTGATGCCCGATTAATCACAAATCAAGGTTTGAACCCAAGCATCTTCTCACCATCGCCCCCGGCTATAACAATCTGCCGGCAAGTTCTTTATACAGGGGAAACTTTCCGTCGGCTGACATCAGTTGCGCATCATGACGAAGGGCGGTGGCAATGATGATCCTGTCTTGAGGGTCGCTGTGGTGTTCAGGCAAATCCACGGCCAGACTTGCAATAGCTGGCGTTATAGGTAAAAGATTAATGTCGGAGCCTTCCAATATAGATTATCATTTGGGCAAATTCCAGTCATTTTCAGAAACTGCGTCGAATATGTTACCCATCATCCGAATCTTTCCGGTAATGTCCCGATGTGGAAAGCGACGTGTACATATTTTTTGATCCGGCCTGTCAATTATCATAAAAATGGCTTCCACTTTTTTGTTGGGAGGAAATTTCGGCAATCCCTTCAGGTTGCCTTTGTTATCCGTATCAAGCAGCAAGCGTTCTGTATTCATGTGTTTTTCTTTCCAATAATCGTAAAATTGGCAGAATCATCCTTGAGGGAAAGCGCCACAGCATCTTTGAGATTTGTAACAGCTTCATCAATGCTTTTTCCAAAGCTGGACACATCTACATTTAAACATTGGGAGACAAAATACTTTCCTTCACGATAGACAACATACTTTAAGCTGCGCATACAAAATCCTCCTGTTTGTGAAAACCATAGGGACCCCCATCGCTCCCCATCGCCATCTTAAATCTCCGCCTTGAATTCAATTTTTTCATTTCCGAAGGTGGATTCGATTATTTTATGTACGCCATGCCCTGAATTTGATTCTTTAAATATTCTTACCAACTGATATTTCGACAATATTTTCAAGTCGTTATTCAGGCTTACAGGGGTGCGATGCATATCAGCCATTAACTCGGAAAAAACGACTCTTTTTTTCTCCCTCAAATATTGAACCAGTTCCGTCCTTTCCGGCTTCAGGATAGCCATTAAATCAACAGGGTCAGCCCAAATAATATTTTTGGGAGTTACTTTCCGCCCCTCATCGATTTCTTTGGCCGTCTCTTTGACTGATGCAAAAAAATCGGATATGGTTCCCGCTTTTAATTCAACATTCATTTTATAAACTCCTTGAGTTCCTTTTCAAAGCGGCCGATTAAATCCTGATAACTTATAAAATCAAGCACTTCTGATATTTGTCCGAAATAATGCCGGTGATGAAAATCATGGGTGTTGTCGTATCCGAGGACACGCCCGTTATCGTCGGGGAAAATAAGCGGGTTGATATATGCGATGCTGTATTTAACGATTTCGCCTTTATCGTTTTCCCACGCTTCAATCTTTAAAATGCCGCCACCTTTCCTGGAATTGATCGGAAACTGCTCCGATACAATCTTGTGGAATCTGATTTTTTCCTTTTTTTCTCTTTTCATAAAAAAATTAGCAGGAAGATAAATTATTATAAAACTGATTTATGGGAATAACAATACCATTTATTTTACCATTTATTTTTAATCACAAATCAAGGCGCCCCTATACATGCCTCCCGTCATGCCGGACCCCGATCCGGCATCCAGTAGAAAAATGCCTCATATCCTTGCCGTCATGTCGGACCCCGATCCGGCATCCAGTAGAAAAACGCCTCATATCCTTGCCGTCATGCCGGACCCCGATCCGGCATCCAGTAGAAAAACGCC
>PCSG01000076.1:9586-17162 GCA_002772195.1 Desulfobacterales bacterium CG23_combo_of_CG06-09_8_20_14_all_51_8
TCGAAAACAGTCACTTTTCGTCATTCCCGCGAAGGCGTGAATCTAATGATAACGAGTGGTTCTGGATGCCCGCCTTCGCGGGCATGACGTGATTCGGGACTTTTTACGGGCGCATCAGAATTTAAAGTCTCGATAATTCCTTTCTGGTTTCCGGCCTGCGCCGGAATGACGGGATGAGAGCGGTAATGAAAACTTTTTTCATTCCACGCTCTTTTGTATATATTTCCGTATCTGCTGCACAAACTCTTCTGCTTGCTCCATCGCTTGATCACACTGATTTTCAGCAGGCTCAAACATGCTTCCATAATCGGCGTCCTGGCGAAGATCAAAAAGGCGATGCAACCATTTTGAAAATCGCTTATCGACAATTCCAGTCTTGACAAATTCTTTGTCAAAAAAAGAAATCGCACCCGAATGCTTTGATATCTGTGCTTTTTGTTGAACCACCAAAGCCTGTATTGCATAAAACATTGCATAATAGGCCCTGTTGATCGCACCCCGAATATGCCCGGAATGTTTCAGCACATCCATTTCCAAAAGGGATTCTTCTGCCTGTTTCAAACGATAAAGGCAAAGCTCCGTGATCCGGGTTTTTTCTTCCGTCATGCGGGCACCCCTTCGGACCTTATGGTTTCAACAAGCGGACTGGCGGATATGGGGCCATTTTCGTAAGCATCCTCAGAAATTACAATCGTAGAAACCAGAATCCCGGAATCAAACCCCACCTCCCAGGCCATATCACTGATCGTAAGGCGATCCTCCGGCCTTGACTTTACTAAAACAACACAAATATCCAAATCAGATTCTTCGGTAGCCGTCCCTCTTGCATACGATCCAAATGCCCGAATTTTTGCTTCGGGATATTTAGACCTTACCTTTGCTGCAAACTTATTCAGTGCTTCTGTATAATGAATATTCATATTGTAGCCCTTTGTCGTCAGGTAATGAGAACCTTTTTCATCAGATCAGCGCCTGTTCACATGGTAGAAAATTTATAAGCAGCATCCAGAGGGAAAATCCTTTAATCACAAATCAAGGTTTACAGCCATTACCCTCACATCATTCTGCCGGGCTGCTGCAATTAACCGGTCGTCAAGAGTGGCTATAGGCAGTGCCCGTTTCATTGCAAGATCAAGATATGAAGCATCATAAGTTGAAAGCTGATTTTTTCGTGCCAGCGACAAAATCTCCCGAAGCATTCTTTCCGGAGGCTCCTGATCCACGATTATGGGCAGTTCTGAAAGAAGGGCAATAAATTTGTTGCTGGCGGCCTCGTTCAGGCGCTTTTTCCGCTCAGCGACCGTCAACACATTGCCGACCTCCAACGGCCAAATCGAGGGGACAATAGCGGTCATATTTTTCAGACTGTCTAAAACGAAGTCTGCATAGGGACTGGTCTCATCCTCAAAGCACCAGGCCATCACCACGGAATTATCAATGACAAACCGTTTATCCAATTCAGCGCCTTCCCTCCTCGATCATCTCTTTCAAGCTTAACCCGTCTAAGCGAATCTGCTTCCGGAAATTCCGCAATTCATCAATAATTTTTGCTGGATTTGTTCTTTGTTGGCAATCAGGAGGAAGCAAGAGCGCCACCGGCACCCCGTGCCGGGTGATGGTGATCCGCTCCCCCTTGCTGACGCGCTCAAGCAATTTGGGAAGATGTGTTTTAGCCTCATATGCACCGATGGTTTCCATCCTGTTTCTCCTTAAACTGGTTTACGACTAGTCTAATATCAGCGTGACAAAAAGTCAACCGGGCAAATGAGGACAACCCTTTGACGCAGAAATATTTTGCCGCATGGCGGCCAATAAACCCGTATGCGCCGGAACCTGTTCGAGTAAGGCGTTGCCTCCCGGGATTTCTTTTTTCTGCTGATAATAGGCAGCAATCATTTCATTAAGCGCATCTCTCAGCATCGTGCGGCATTCATCAATATCTTTTCCTTCAGTAGTCACTTCCGGCCACTCAACCAGTTGACCCATATAGCCGGATTTGATTTTTGTGTATTTAGCGGTATATGATGTAATCATCTCATCTCCTCACTTATATTTTCACCCCGACAAATGTATACAAACGCCCCGGTGTCCGGATCAACCCGCCGTACCAGTGAATCATGAATTCAGGGATCGTTTTTGGAAAAGGAAACTTTATTTTTCGCTCAATCCTTGCATTTACGATGTCAACCGTATCCGGAAACAAATTGATGTCCGATGCGAAGGGATTTAACCTGCCCTCAATTTTAATGCCGCCGGTCCTGATGGCCGTCTTGTATTTCTCCAGAAGAAATGCCGCTTCTTCATTCAATCTCCGGATTACCCCCGCCCCGACCGACCATCTCGCTGGGATCGCGCCCCAGGGCATAAACCACCCATCCATGGCGCATCATTGTTAATCACAAATCAAGGTTTGACACCATGCTTACAAATCAAGACACCATGCTTACCATGCTTACCATGCTTATTTTTTAGATGCGACCCCAATTAGCTTTCATTATGCCCCATTTACAGCGAGCCGGAACGTGTTAAAATTTCATGAAATAACTCTAAATAACGTTGAGCCTGTAACTCCAGTGCAAATTTTTCTTCCGCCTTCTCTCGCGCATCGATCCTTAATCTTTGATGACGATCCTGATCTTCAAGAACCCAGGCGATGCCCTTGGCCAAATCCTCACTCTCATATGGCTTCGCCAAATAACCGCTCACCTGGTGATCAACGATATCTTTCAGTCCGGTTGCATCAAAAGCGACCACGGGCGTGCCGCAAGCCAGGGCCTCGGAAGCAGTCTGCCCAAAAGATTCTTGAAGTGAGGGTACAACCATCACATCAGCCGATGAATAAACAAGCGCCAAAGCGACATCGTCGGCGAAAGAACCAAGGTAGTGGGCATGGAAGCCATAATCAATCATCTTTTTCGGTTTTGACGAACCGAAAACAACGACTTCAAACGTGTCTCGCCATCCTGCCTGGCGGCTCAATTCATTTAGAGCGTTCAACAACAGTGGAAAACCTTTTCTCCGATCGGTCGTTGCCGCAATAGCGCCAAATAAAATCAATTTCTTATCTTGCGGCAAATTCAGCAATTCACGTGCGATTTTTTGATCGATCGGCTTGTAGACTTTGGTGTTAAGGCAAAACGGGATCACTTCTACCCGCCGTTCACGGAACAAAGAACTCTCTTTAACACATTCAGCCATCCAGGCGCAGGGTGTCACAATAGTCAAATCGATGTCGCGCCAGGCTTTTAATTTACGCCGCCAAATCCAGCGGGAAAGATCATAGGATTTGCTGCTGCGGAGTTGGGGGCATTGACCGCAATTTTCCTTGTAGCGATCACAATCATAACTGTAATGGCAACCGCCTGTGAATGCCCACATATCCTGCAATGTCCAGACGAGTGGTTTTTTAAATTTTTTTAACGTTTCAACCTGAAGGTAGCCGCCACAGATCCAATGTAAGTTAATAATATCAGGATTGATTTTAGCGACCTTGGGATGGACCATATCTGGAAACCACTGCGTCGAAAACAATTGGTCTTCAAGTTTTGGGTAAAATAATAAGGGCAGATAATTGGAGATGCGGCCAGCTTTAGCCACGATACTTCTTTCATCAATCACCGTTTCATCGGAACTTGATTTTGTTCGGACAAGCATTTGAGAAGACGCTCCCAAAGCACATAACCCCAAATGCAACCGATATGCGGCCCGCGCTGCGCCTCCAAAATTGTCGAAAGTATTGAGTATCAGTGATTCCATAACAATCTCATAAAAAAATATTTTAAAAAATTAAAGCTGATTTCAAAAATTCAGTATTCGCCTGTCAAGAAAATAACCTATGAATGAATCTTAATATCACTTGAACCTGATTTTAACAATTTTTCAAAAAATTCAATTGTTTGAATTAATCCATCCTCTAAATCGACTTTGGGTTTCCAATTCAGTTTCTCCTTGGCAACAGCTATATCAGGTCGTCGTTGTAATGGATCATCGGCTGGCAACGCCTGAAAAACGATATCAGATTTTGACCTTGTAATTTCTATGATTTTTTTCCCTAGATCAAGGACGGCTACTTCTTGTGGATTGCCGAGATTTATAGGCCCAGTAACATCTTCATCTGAATTCATCAATCGAATGAGACCATCAATCAAATCATCCACGTAACAGAAACTTCGAGTCTGGCTTCCGTCGCCGTAAATGGTAATTTTATCGCCTTTTAATGCCTGCACAATAAAATTACTGACGACACGTCCGTCATTTGGATACATTCTTGGGCCGTATGTATTAAAAATTCTGGCAATTTTTATTTTTATTCCGTGTTGCCGATGATAATCAAAAAAAAGGGTTTCGGCACAGCGTTTCCCCTCATCATAGCATGCCCGCAGTCCGATCGGATTCACGTTCCCCCAGTATCCTTCATTTTGAGGATGAATAGCGGGACATCCGTAAACCTCTGATGTTGATGCCTGGAGTATTTTAATTTTTAAACGCTTTGCAAGTCCCAGCATATTGATGCTGCCATGAACGGAGGTTTTGGTCGTCTGAACAGGATCAAATTGATAATGAATCGGGGAAGCAGGACAGGCAAGATTATAAATTTCATCAACTTCAGCATAAAGCGGGATACAAATATCGTGTCTCAATACTTCAAAACAATTATTTGATAAAAGATGGGCAATGTTTGAACGGCGCCCGGTGTAAAAATTATCCACGCAAATGACTTCATGCCCCTCATTGAGAAGCCTTTCACATAAATGCGATCCTAAGAAGCCAGCCCCACCTGTAACAAGAATACGTTTTGATAAATCATAGTTTTGCATAATATATCGGCACCAACCTTTTTTTAAAAAAATGATTCATTCACAAAATATTAACAGCCTGTATTTTATTAATTAAATAATATTTTTTTGAAAAAATAGCAAAAAAATTCAGTAATGATCAACAAGCAAGATGTTTAATGGCATTCAGAGTTTCCGCATATTCCAAAGGCTGAGAAATGGTTTCTGCGGGATAAATAAACTCCTTGCCATTCAAAATCCCGTCACATATCACATCCAAACCTATGTCTATGCCCGGCATCAACTCTTTAATTCGGGATAACCGCAGCTTATATGGGGGCCAACCAGGGGTTGGTTCTACACAAGAAAGTGGAATCATGCGCCGAAAGAAAAAATGATAAGCATATTTTCTGGCACGTTGTGTGATCTCTTCACTTATTTTTTCTTTTAAAGGCAATTGATTCAATAAATTTAAATATTCTTCAGGAGAACTGGCATCCATCGTAATACCTTTATTTCGAATCCACGCCTCACCGCCAACAATTATTGGAATCGACATACTTGATAATTCAACACCCGCTTTTGTCCCATAAATTAATACAGCATTGGATTGCATCATAACAACATAAGTGCTTATCGGGCTTTCCGGAGGTATAATAATGATATTAGAAGGTAATTCTGGAAAATTTTTTTTGATTTCATGAATAATAGGTTGCCGTGATGGAATCGTCCCTTTTATCTCTGCGGGATGCACCCTGATTATTAATTGCAGATCCGGACGCGAAGCAAAATAACGAATGGTATACAAAACCCATTCCAACATATTCTCAAAAGCATTTGCCCGATAATGCAATTGCGCATCCCACATGACGTTGGTCAACATGCCGACACAGGGCTTAGAAAAATCAACACCCAGTTCATTTGAAATGACAGAAAGTTCTTCCTGGGGGTTCTCATTAAACCGAATCCAATCACGCGTTCCCTGCCATCTGCTTTTAAGATAATCCATTATCTCAGATTCGAGCTTATCGTTCCATTCCATGTTTTCCCAATTTGTAGTTGGTTCGGTCAACAGCGTATGGTGATAGGTGTCATGATGACTAAAAATGAAACACCCTTGCCGGTAAGCCACACACCAATTAACAAGCGGAATATTTTTTTGCCGCAAGACTTCTCCGATTAAGCCTTGCGGGACATAAATACCATGATGGAAACAAGAATTTTGAAAATCATAAGCATTCAGGAGGCGTCGAACCGCATACGCAGCCAATAAAGAAGCATTAAAATACCTGCGCAAACACGACTCGCCTAAAGCCTCCCTTCCTAAACTGCCGCTTCCATAAAAACGCAATGCCCCGGAGAGAGCATGCTCTCCTATGGCCAAACCATCCTCAACATAATTTTCAATTTCAGCAAATAGAATTGTTGAAGACAATTTTTCAGCAATCTGAAATTCTGTCGCAGTAAGATATTCACTATATCTATGGACCGTAAGCCCCAAAGACTGATACATTTTATAAGCAGGAGAATAGCACTGTTTGCAAATATCTTTTTTAGGCCCATATTGGCTGAATACTTCATCCGGAATCAACTGGATCATGGATTCAGAACATGCGGGTAAAACTTGATCACAAAGTAAAATATGAACATTCGCCCCTCTCAAGGTTAATGCAACAGCAAGTATGCTTTCAATATGGGTTGCCAAAGACAATCCCCCTGTACTCGTGGCAATAAGACAACGCGGTCCATCTTTTGCCGCAGCAACAGCGGCTTGCCACTGTATCCGATCCGGTGCTAAAATGTATTCCCAATCCGGATGAGGTTTTAACAAATAAGTTCTGATGAGTCTTTTGGCCAACCGCCTTACACTATAAGGAATTATCCGTTGAACTATCCGCAAAATTTCTTTATTCTGAATCATAACTCTATTTTCCGCCCGCTTTTATCATCACAATTCAAGATGTTATTCACGATGGATGCGCCGTCAAGTCCATGATATTTCAAAACTTCCGCCGGTGTTCCCCAGGCTGCATATCCTTCAACCGCCAGCTTTTTAAACCGCCTGTTTTCAAGCAGCCGTAATCCGGTGAGCCGGTTGAGCAGAAAATCCCCCAGCCCGCCCACGGGTGCATGGTCTTCCAGCACATATATATAAGGACAGGGGCCGACGGCTGCTTCAATCCAGGCGTCATCCACCCGGTTCAGCCAGGGCATGTTGACGACTTTCAGGTTAAAATCCCGTTCTTTCAGAATTTCAGCCGCCGTCAGGGCCTCATGGAGCATGACCGGGCCATAGGCGAACAAAACCGCATCCGCGCCGTCATGAAGCACTGCGCCAATACCGGGTTGAAGCTGATAATTTGCGGGGAGATCGATAATGCGCGGCGATGGCCCGATAATCAACCGGATAACGCAGTTTAGAGTGGCCCGGTTCACGCAGTAATCAACGACCATCTGACTTTCAACGGCATTGCACGGCTGGATAATCTCGAAATTCGGGAGTGCCCCGAACAGGGAAATATCCCGGATGCTCTGGTGGGACTGACCGGGGCCTGCGGGAATAACGCCGGCATAATGACAGACATAGATGATTTTTGTGCCTTCACAGGCATTGGTATATATCTGCTCGTTGGCCCGCGACGACAGAAACGCCGCAAAGGTATTGACCACCGGCAGCAACCCCTGAAGCGCCAGCCCGCCGGCCATGGAAACCATGTCCTGCTCGGCGATCCCGTTTTCAATGAACCGGTCGGGACACTTTTCCGCGAACGCACGGAGACGGCAATCTCCCGCCAAGTCAG
>PCSG01000076.1:17185-17870 GCA_002772195.1 Desulfobacterales bacterium CG23_combo_of_CG06-09_8_20_14_all_51_8
CTTTTACCGCCAATTTCCGCAAGGGCTTCGCCAAACGCATTGGCCACATATTCACGGGTGACGCTGGACGGCGGCTTGTCATCCGGAGGCGTATCCTTTAATTTTAAATCATCAACCCCCAACTGACCCAGGCGGGCATTGATACGGGAAACAATCTCATCATGCCCCCGGACAAATGTCGCATCGTCCGGCGCGCCGGAATGCCAGCGGTATAAGCCGCCGCCAGCAGCTAAAGCCGCAGGATGCTCCATAAACGAAACACCCCTGCCCTTTATGGTATCAGCAATCAATATTTTGGGCCGGTCAGTGATGGCCTGAAAATCGGCCAGAACCTTTTCCAGTTGCCGAAAATCATGGCCGTCGCATCGCGCCACATGCCAGCCGAAAGCCCGGAACTTTCCTTCCATATCGCCCAAATTGCAGATTTCCTTCACCGGTTTGTCGGATTGAACTTTATTGTGATCCACAATCACATTCAAATTCGTAATCCCCTGATGAACCGCAGTCTGCAAGGCTTCATAAATCTGGCCTTCCTGAAGCTCGCCGTCGCCGGTCAGAACAAAAACCCGTCCCCGGCTGCCCTTAAGATGTTCGGCGAAAGCCATGCCCTTGGCTTTTGAAATACCCATGCCCAGCGAACCCGTATTGGCCTCAATGCCAGGAATGCTCACGTGGGGATGTCCGT
>PCSG01000057.1:0-8658 GCA_002772195.1 Desulfobacterales bacterium CG23_combo_of_CG06-09_8_20_14_all_51_8
TTGACAACCCGGCCACAAATATATACTATAAATATATATTAAGGCGGGAGGTGAATCATGAAGACTGCAAAATTATTTAAAAACGGGCAAAGTCAGGCCGTCAGATTGCCGAAAGAGTTCAGAATGGAAGGCACGGAAGTTTATATCAAGAAACAGGGAAGCGCCATCATCCTGTTGCCGAAAGAAAGGTCGTGGGAGCCGCTGTTTGACAGCTTGAATCACTTTGAAAAGGATTTCAAACTTGAGCGAAATCAGCCCGAGGAAGAACAGAAGCGGGAGCGCCTGTTTAAATGAAATACCTTCTGGACACAAATATCTGTATATACGTTATTAATGAAAAGCCCTGGCAGGTTTTACGAAAATTTGAGCAGTATCCTGTTCAGGATTTCGCCATTTCTTCGGTAACCCATGCGGAACTTCAGTACGGAGTTGCGAAAAGCACACACAAAGCCAGAAACCAGGAGGCCCTTGATGAATTCCTCTTGCCGCTGACGATCCTGCCTTTTCACGGCAGAAAGCTGGTTGAACAATACGGTAAAATAAGGACATTTCTTGAATCCAAGGGGAAGAGGATCGGACCGCTTGACACACTTATCGCCGCCCATGCCGTGAGCCTCGATTTAACGATTATCACAAACAATATCACCGAATTCTCGAGAATCCCAAATCTCAAATGTGAAAACTGGGTGTCAGAGGCATGACTCTCTCTGATACCCTTTTTTCTATTCCCCGATAATCTTGACCAGCACCCGCTTGCGGCGGCGGCCGTCAAACTCCCCGTAAAAAATCTGCTCCCAGGTGCCGAAATCCAGGCGGCCGTCCGTGACAGCCACCACCACTTCCCGGCCCATGATCTGGCGTTTCATGTGGGCGTCGGCATTGTCCTCGCCCTTGTTGTGCCGGTACTGGGCGACCGGCTCATGGGGCGCGAGTTTTTCCAGCCACGCCTCATAGTCGTGATGAAGGCCGGATTCATCGTCATTGATGAACACCGAGGCGGTGATGTGCATGGCGTTCACCAGCACCAGCCCTTCTTTGACGCCGCTCGCCCGCAGGCCCTCCACCTCCGGGGTGATATTGATAAAGGCCCGGCGGGTGGGCACGTGAAAAAACAGTTCCTTGCGATAGGTTTTCATGGGGTTCCTCTATGGGTTTGACAGTTATGACGGGTTTGATTAAAAGGAATATGTCCGGAATTGTCGCGGCCATATATATAAAGGTAGCCCGAGATTTTCAGGTTTGTCAAAAATATTTCCGGCCCTGGTCTCTAAAATCGTGTATAAGAAATTCTAATTTGGTTTCAGATAGTTAATGTCATTTTTGCAATCTCTCGATAAAGCCGGGTATGAATTTCTGGATACCCGCCTTCGCGGGTATGACAAGTGTTGTTGAGCGCCTCTCGTCCGTCATTCCCGCGGAGGCGGGAATCCAGCGAAGCTTGCATAAGATTTGGATTAGACGAGCTTTTTCTAAACTTAATTATTTTCAAATGAATAACGATTTTCAAATTATAAACGACCGGCTCAAAAAAGTCGAGCGCCTTCTGCCCCGGGCTATGCTCAAGGACCGCCATATCGCCGCCCGGGAACTTCAGCAGATCCGCAGCCGCATCGGACGGTTTTCAACACCGGTGCCGGATGAAAAAAAGTGGATGGACCGGCTGGCCGCCATTGAAAAAAAACTCCGGGTGTCCGGGGACCGGAAACGAGCCCGCATCGCCTCCCGTCCGAAAATCACCTGTGACGAGAACCTGCCCATCGTGGTCCGGCGGCAGGATATCGTCGAGGCTATTAAAAACCATTCCGTGATCATCGTATCCGGGGAAACCGGGTCCGGCAAAACCACCCAGCTCCCCAAATTCTGCATCGAGGCGGGCCGGGGGGTGGACGGGCTTATCGGCTGCACCCAGCCCCGGCGCATCGCCGCCATGACCGTGGCCCAGCGCATCGCCGACGAACTGAACGAACCCCTGGGCCGATCCGTGGGCTACAAGATCCGGTTTGCCGACCGCACCAGCCGGGAAAACGCCTGGATCAAACTCATGACCGACGGCATCCTTTTGGCCGAGGCCCAGACCGACCGGTATCTCAATGCCTATGATACCCTGATTATTGATGAGGCCCACGAACGCAGCTTAAATATTGATTTTATCCTGGGCATCCTGAGAAACCTCCTTGCCCGGCGTAAAGACCTCAAGCTCATCATCACGTCCGCCACCATCGACACGGAAAAATTTTCCAAAGCCTTTGACAACGCGCCCATCATCGAAGTCTCCGGCCGCATGTATCCGGTGGAAGTCCGGTACCGACCGGCCGGGGCCCCGGACAAGGCAGGGGAAGGGTCCGATGATGATGCCGACGCGGACGACCAGAGCCTCGCGGACCGGGCTGTGGCCGCGGTGGACGGCATTGCCGGGCCGGGACTGGCCGGCGATATCCTGGTGTTCATGCCTACGGAAAATGATATCCGGGAAACCTGCGAAACCCTGGAAGGCCGGAAATACCGGCACACTACCGTGCTGTCCCTCTATGCGCGTCTGTCGGCGGCCGACCAGATGCGGGTGTTTGCGCCGGTCCCCGGCCGCAAGATCGTGGTGGCCACCAATATCGCGGAAACCTCCATCACGGTGCCGGGCATCCGCTATGTGGTGGACACGGGCCTGGCCCGGATTTCGAGCTATCATTCCCGGACCCGCACCATGTCCCTGCCGGTGGTGCCGGTGTCCAAAAGCAGCGCGGACCAGCGCAAGGGCCGGTGCGGCCGGGTGCAGAACGGCATCTGCATCCGGCTCTATTCCGAAGAGGATTACCTGGGCCGGTCCCTGTTCACGCCCCCGGAGATTCTGCGGGCCGATCTCGCGGAAGTCATCCTGCGCATGATCGCCTTGAACCTCGGGGATATGACCGACTTCCCCTTTGTGGACCCGCCGCCATCCCGGCAGATACGGGACGGGGTGGATCTCTTGACGGAACTGGGGGCCATTGTCCCGAACCCGCATTCCGGAAAGCCCGATGCCGAAAAATTAGGCTCCGTAAAACCTGCTGCCGGGGCCCATGTGCTCACGGACCACGGCCGGCTCATGGTCCGCATCCCCCTGGAGCCCAGGCTGTCCAAAATGCTGATTTCCGCCTGGGAGCGGGGATGCATCCGGGAAGTCATGGTCATCGTCGCGGCCCTGACCATCCCCGATCCCCGGGAAAAACCCAAGGAATTCTTCGCCAAGGCCGAGGCGGCCCACCAGAAATTTAATGATCCGGCTTCCGATTTCATTACCCTCTACAATATCTGGCGGGCCTGTTTCGGCGAAACCGGAGAGGCCAAGGCCTTTGTGCGGTCCCGGGACCTCAAGAAATTCTGTGCGGCCCATTTCATGTCTTTCAAGCGCATGCGGGAGTGGCGGGACGTGCACGAGCAGATCGTGGACATCTTGGAGGAATCTGGGTTTGATCTGGCCGCCGCGCCAGAGGTTAAAGCGTCTAAAAAACCCGATGAGCTGTTTTCCGATCGCTACATCGCCATTCACCAGTCGGTTTTGAGTGGATTCTTAAGCAATATCGCCGTTAAAAAGGAAAAAAATCTCTATCAGGCCACCCGCCAGCGCCAGGCCATGATTTTTCCCGGTTCCGGTCTGTTCAACAAAGGCGGCCAGTGGATTGTGGCCGCCGAAATGGTGGAAACCTCCCGGCTGTTCGCCCGGCGGGTGGCGAGTATCCGGGGGGACTGGCTGGAGCCCCTGGGCGGGATTCTCTGCAAATATACTTACAGCAACGCCCGGTGGGAGAAAAAGCGGGAGGCGGTGGTGGCCGACGAGCAGGTGAGCCTCTATGGCCTTGTCATCGTATCCAACCGGGTGGTGAATTTCGGTCCGAAAAACCCCGAAGCCGCATCGGCAATTTTTACCCAAAGCGCTCTCGTCCAGGGGGATGTGAAAACCGTGCTCCCCTTCATGACCCACAACTGGTCCCTGATCGAAGAGGTTAAAGACATTGAAAACCGGGTCCGGCGGCGGGACCTTTTGGTGAGCGAGGCCGCATTGGCGCAATTCTACCAGGAAAAGCTTTCCGGCGGACCGCCGGTTTACGACATGCCCACCTTGAAAAAATGGCTCCGGGAAAAAGGCTCGGATGAATTCTTAAAAATGCGCCTTGCGGATATCATGGCAACCGACCCGGACGCGGACCAATTGTCCCGGTTTCCGGACCAGATCCCCGTGGGGGAGGCCCTTTGCGACCTTGAATACCAGTTTGAGCCGGGCCGGGATCATGACGGGGTCACGGTGAAAATTCCCCTGTCCGCAGCCTCGGCCGCGCCCCTGGAATCCACGGACTGGGTGGTGCCGGGACTCCTTGCCGAAAAAATTACGGAACTGATCCGGGCTTTGCCCAAGTCCCTGCGAAAGCAGCTCGTGCCCGTGGCGGAAACGGTTGCCGTGATACTTACGGAAATGCCCCGGAATAAAGGGTCTCTGGCCAATTCCCTGAGCCGGTTCCTCTATGATCGGTTTAAGGTGGATATCCCGGCAAGCCTGTGGAATGAAGACGCACTCCCGGATCATCTCAAAATGCGCATCACCCTGACCGATGCGTCCGGAAAGGAGATCCGCACCAGCCGGGACAAGGGTGTTCTGCTGCAATCCCTTAGCCGGACCCCGGCCCTGGAAGGATTTGACGCCCAGCGCAAACACTGGGAAAAAACCGGGCTGACCGGGTGGAATTTTGAGGATTTGCCGGAAGTAGTTGAAATTACAAATAAAAATGGCCATACAGCATCCGCGTATCCGGGACTGGCAGCGGCAGCGGATGCGACCGTGAACCTGTGCCTGTTCGCCAGCCGACAGGCGGCGGACGAATCCCACCGGCAGGAGGTCAGGGCGCTTTACGCCCGGTATTTCGCCAAGGACATCCAGTTTTTGAAAAAAAACCTGACGTTGACCGCCGGGGACGCGGCCCTGGCCCGGTATTTCGGCGGGCAAAAGCAGGTGGAACAAAAACTCCTGGACCGGGTGCTCTCGGACCTGTTCGGCCGGGATTTCCGCACCCGAACGGAGTTTTCAGACTACGCAGCCCAACAGGTCAATCAGCTTCTTCCGGCGGGCCAGGCCTTGCTTTCCGAGGTCCTGCCCGTGATGACTGCCTATCACGCGGCCCGGACCCTGTTTTACACTCTCGAAACCACCCGGCCCGATCCTGTAATACTGGCGTTTGTGGAGGAGTTGCGAAACGCCTTGACCGGCCTAGCGCCGGAAAATTTCATCACCCTCTATGAGCGGGAACGCATGCCTCATCTGGTCCGGTATATCAACGCCCTGATCCGCCGGACAGAGCGGGGAAGGGCCGATCTCGACAAGGACCGGAAAAAAGCGGCGGAGTTGAAACCCTTTGCGGAAAGCTTAAAAGACATGATCGAAGGGCTAACGCCTGCCGCATCCGCTGAAAAACGCTCGGCCGTGGAAGCATACTACTGGATGATCGAAGAATTCAAAGTCTCTCTGTTCGCCCAGGAACTCAAAACCGCGTATCCGGTTTCCGTCAAGAAATTAAACGAAGAAATCCACCGGATTTCCCGGATGGTTTGAAACTTCGTATTAACCCGACATTCCTGGCAAGGGCGCGCAGCGGCCGCGACCCGGAATCCAGAAAGAGAACGGAAGGGGATAACGCAAAAAATATTTCACGCAGAGGCGCTGGGATGCAGAGAACAAAAAATAAAACCAAAGTTTTTCCCTCTGCGCCCCGGCGTCCCTGCGGGAGAAAAGGATGATGCGTTCCGGCAATTTTCAGCTTGCCGGACCCCGTTTTCATAAAATCCTCGCGATTTTTTTTATTTTCTGGTATTTACCAATAGTTAAAAATTTAAGGAGAACCTTTTGAAAAGATCCCATGCCTATGAAAAATGAAAATAACCCGGACCCTCCCAAAAAAAGAGGCCCCCGATCATCAGCGAAAGGGAAAAAAGACAGCCGCCATAGAGAACCCGGTCTTGAAGCGGACAAAATTGAAGGCGATGATTTCTGGCCGGTATCCCGGTTCAAAGTCCCGGAGGCGGAAGGTAAAACCCGGTTTCATGATTTTGATCTGCCGGAAACCCTCATGCACGCTATTTTTGACCTGGGGTTTACCTATTGCACGCCCATTCAGGCGGAAATCATGCCAGGGGTTCTCATCGGAAAAGACGCTTTCGGCAAGGCCCAGACCGGCACCGGAAAAACCGCTGCTTTTTTGATCGCGGTGATGACCCGCCTTCTGGCCGCGCCGCTTCAGGCGGGTCGAAAACCCGGCACTCCCCGGGTCCTCATCATCGCCCCCACCCGGGAACTGGTCCTCCAGATATCTGCAGAAGCCCGCCAGCTTTCAAAATATTGCAATCTCACGGTGATTGCCGTATTCGGCGGCATGGATTATGATAAACAGCGCAAGCTCCTGTCCGGCGTGCCGGTGGATATCGTCGTGGCCACTCCCGGCAGGCTCCTGGATTTTCAGCGTCGCCGGGATATCTATTTAAATAAGGTGGAGACCCTCATCCTGGATGAGGCGGACCGGATGCTGGACATGGGCTTTATCCCGGATGTGCGCAAAATCATTTACAGCACCCCGCCCAAGGAACGGCGCCAGACCCTGCTGTTCAGCGCCACGTTAAGCGACGCCATCATCCGGCTGGCCGGGAGCTGGATGCGGGACCCGGTGACCGTTGACATTGAACCGGAAAAAATCGCCGTGGAGACAGTGGATCAGATCGTCTATATCGTCACGGCCCGCCAGAAATTCGCCCTTCTTTATAATGTCATCGCCCGCCAGAATCTGGAGCGGGTCCTGATTTTCTGCAACCGCCGGGACGAAGTGGACCGCCTGGCCGAAATGCTGACCCGGTATGGCATCCCCTGCGCCATGCTCACCGGCGATGTGCCCCAGAAAAAACGGGTGGAGCGGCTGGACAAATTCAAGACCGGAAAAATCCGGGTGATCGTGGCCACCGACGTAGTGGCCCGGGGCATCCACATCGAAGGCATGGACCATGTGATCAATTTCCGGCTTCCCCATGATCCCGAAGATTATGTACACCGCATCGGCCGCACGGGCCGGGCCGGCGCCCTGGGCACGTCCATCAGTTTCGCGGACGACGACGACGCCTTTTATCTGCCGGATATCGAGGCGTTCATGGGCCGGAAGCTTTCCTGCATTGAACCGGAAGATGACTGGCTGATTCTGCCCGAACCGCTTTTCACAAAAAAAACCTCCCGGCCCCGCCGGAAGCCGGAAAGCAGGCCGGACCGGAAATCCGCAGAATCTTCGAAGAGTTCATCTTCCCCAAAACGCCGCCGCCGGCCCCGGGGGAAGAGCGGTCCGTCTTCGCCGGAAAGTTCGGCCGCCGATACGTCCGCCCTGACACCCAAAACCTGACACCTCAATCCATGACCTTACTGAGCATCCGGAACATGAGCCTGGGCTATGGCGGCCATCTGCTGTTTGACGGGGTCACCCTCCACGTCGACGCCGGCGAGCGGGCGTGCCTGGTGGGCCGAAATGGCGCTGGTAAATCCACCCTTCTCTCCATCATCCACCGGACCGTTGTTCCGGATGCGGGTGAAATCTTTCTAAACCCCGGTTCACGGGTCGCGTACCTGCCCCAGGAAATCCCCTCGGACATTTTCGGCACGGTTCGGGAAGTGACGGCCGGGATCGCCGCCCAAAACTCGGACCGGTCTCCGGATGCGTCTTTGGATCGGGCCGCTGACCCGAATACATGGCGGCATCTTACCGGGGTGGATAAAATCCTGACGCGGCTTGCGCTTTCTCCGGATGCCCGGTTTGAGGATCTTTCCGCCGGTTTCAAACGACGGGTCCTGCTGGCCCGTTCCATCGCCGCATCCCCGGACCTGCTGCTCTTGGACGAACCCACCAACCACATGGATATGGAATCCATTGATCTGATGGAAGGGGTGTTGTCAAAATTTACCGGCACGGTTATTTTTGTCACCCATGACCGGCGGTTTCTGGAAACCCTGGCCACCCGGATACTGGAGATCGACCGGGGGAAACTGCTTTCCTGGGATTGTGACTACGCCACCTATTTAATGCGTAAATCCGATTTGGCTGCATCGGAAGCCGATCAGGCCCATCAGTTCGATAAAAAACTGGCCAAGGAAGAAGCCTGGATACGGCAGGGGGTCCAGGCACGGCGGACTCGCAACGAAGGCCGGGTCCGGGCGCTCTTGAAGTTGCGCGAAGAACGCCGCCTTCGCCGGAACTCCGCAGGCCTTGCGAAAATGGAGATTCAGGCGGCCGAACGCACCGGACGGCTGGTGCTCGATGCGGTAAGCCTCTCTTTCTCCTATGACAAAACCCCGGTGGTAAAGGATTTTTCCGTGACCGTGATGCGGGGCGACCGGGTGGGAATCATCGGCCCCAACGGATGTGGCAAAACCACCCTGGTCCGGCTGCTGCTGGGATATCTGGCCCCGGATACCGGAACCGTCCGTCACGGGGTGAACCTCCAAATCGCTTATTTTGATCAGACCCGGGAGACCCTGGATGAAGAACGGACGGTTTGCGACAATGTGGCGGACGGCAATACGTATCTCACGGTCAACGGGCGCCGCCGCCATGTGGTGGGCTATCTTGGCGATTTTCTTTTTTCCCCGGACCGGGTCAGGAGTCCGGT
>PCSG01000057.1:8686-8858 GCA_002772195.1 Desulfobacterales bacterium CG23_combo_of_CG06-09_8_20_14_all_51_8
CGCCTGCTTCTGGCCCGCCTGTTTACCCGGCCGTTTAATGTGCTGGTTATGGACGAACCCACCAATGATCTGGATATCCCCACCCTGGAACTGCTCGAAGAGCTGCTCATGGAATATTCCGGGACCCTGCTCCTGGTCAGTCATGACCGGGCGTTTATAAACAATGTGGTCA
>PCSG01000057.1:8982-9151 GCA_002772195.1 Desulfobacterales bacterium CG23_combo_of_CG06-09_8_20_14_all_51_8
AGGATATTATGCATCATCGTGGATTGATTGTTTGGCCCAAAATTACTGGTCGTCTAGTGAGGTAAATGATAACAATGCGCATAAATATGTTGGTGGTAATTTGGTCTTTCCTAATGTTAAGTCTGATAAAATGAATGTCCGCTGCGTCCGTGATGATATTCATTTTGGT
>PCSG01000057.1:9211-9406 GCA_002772195.1 Desulfobacterales bacterium CG23_combo_of_CG06-09_8_20_14_all_51_8
CAAAGATGGAATTATGTTCCTATAGATATTTGCATTAATTGTACTTTTTTTCCAGGAGACTATAGTGGTGACGGAATTAGCGATTTCCTTGGATTCAGCAATGTTGAGCAAAAAATGTATTATAATATTGCACCTTTTGGGCCATGGGGCAGTTTTCCAGTATCTCTTCCAAACGTTCTTCCTGTTTCAGGAGAT
>PCSG01000140.1:0-2255 GCA_002772195.1 Desulfobacterales bacterium CG23_combo_of_CG06-09_8_20_14_all_51_8
TCTTCCAGCCGTCGCATATTGTTTATCGCGCTTTCATAACCCGGCCGAAGGGCCAGCGCACGCTCAAAATGTTCAAGCGCATCGGGAAACATGCTTTTCTGCGCCAACAGCGCCCCCATATTGTTATGGGCTTCGGGATTATAGGGGTCGCTGTTGAGAGCCTTCTGATAGTGGGAAATGGCTGCATCGATCTGCCCCATCCGGGCCAGCGCCGCGCCCAGGTTGATGTTGGCCTCCACATGATCCGGATTTTTTTCCAGAATGATCTGAAAATGGTCGATTGCGCCCCGGATATCGCCTTTTTGCATTAGTGCGTTGGCCAAATTGTTGTGGGCTTCGGTCTGATCAGGATTTAGAGACAGCGCCCGTTGAAAGCATTGTAAAGCCTCATCGGTTTTGCCTTGCTTAAAAAGCGCGTTGCCCAGGTTGTTGTGGGCATCCGCAAGGTCAGGATCCAAGGACAGCGCGCGGTGAAAACATTGTAACGCTTCATCGCTTTTGCCTTGTTTTAAAAGCGCGTTGCCCAAGTTGTTAATTGCGTCCGCATAGTTTGGATTGAGCGCCAGCGACTGATGGAAGCATTGGATTGCTTCATCGGTTTTGCCTTGCTTTAAAAGCGCGTTGCCCAGGTTGGCGTGGGCTTTTGCATCGTCAGGATTCATTTGAATGGCTTTTTTACTTTGCATGACAGATCCGGAAAGATCGCCGGCATTATAGAGCGCGAGTGCCAGGTCATACTGAGGGCGGTATTTGCCCGGGGATTTGGCGACGCAATCGGTCCAGAACGTCACCGAGTTCTGCCAGATTTGGTTGCGTTGATAAGCCCAGACGGAAAACACAAGGGCCGCCGCAACCATCAGGCCATAAGCAATGAGCCTGTTTTTGACTATCCGGAAAGCCATCATAACAAAGAAAAGGCTGGTCATCATAAACGGAATATAGGTGCGGTGTTCAAAAATCAGCTCAATGCCGATAATGGTGGATTCCGTGGCCTGAGTGATGAAAAACCAGAGGATGCAGAAGGCGATGAGCCGGTCTTTTTTGGCGGAATATGCGGCTAAAGCAAAAAGGCCGAGGATGGCGGCAAGGGCGATTATTGTGGTCGGCGGGTCAATGGGGGAAAGAGACAGGGGATAATCATGATCCAGGTTGAGCCGTCCGGGAGGCGCCCACAGGAAAAGGCTGATATAATAGACCATGATGCGCCATTCGGTCATGACCCGTTGCGGCAGGTTGAAATTCCGATGATTATATGAATAGCTTGCAATAATTCGACTGACGGGATTTTCACCCAGATACCAGAATACCAGGCCCGCAAACGCAATGCCAAAAAAGCCGATCCACAGGATTTGGCGGCGGGACCAGCTCAGTTTTAAATCCTGAAAAAAGAACCGCTCATATATAAGGATGATGAGCGGAAGGGTGCCCGCGTTTTCCTTGGTGGCGATGGCGCAGAGGGCGGAGATGGCGCAGCCGAGGAAATGCAGACCGGGAACCAATCTTTTCCCAGGATTTTCACGCATGGATAGGCGGGCCTGCACATAGAAGAGCAGCGATAAAATATAAAACAGGGCCACCATGGAAGCCATGCGCTGGCAGATATAGGTGACGGATTGGGTTCCGACAGGCTGAACGATCCAGATCAGGGCCGCGAAAAAAGATAGGATATCGGGGTTTGTTTTATCAGCGCACGCATCAGTCATCGTTTCGGCCATTGTAGGGGAGGGCTTTATGTCCTCCCGGTTCGGGCGGGGACAAACCCTGCCCCTACGGTTGCATTGGGTTGAAACGATGATTAATTCCCCGGGGTTTTTGATAGATGCGCGCAGGGTCAGCCGGAGGAAGAAAAACAGGCAGACGCCGGTCAAAAGATGGATGGCGAGATTGACCAGATGATAGCCGGAAGGGTTTAACTGGCCGAAATAATAATTTAATGCCCAACTGATATTGGGCAGGTAGCGGTGCGCGGGAAAACCTTGAAGAACGGCGGTTTTGATGCTGTTCCAGGAAAGCTCGGTCATCCGGATGGCGTAATCATCGACAATAAAACCTTCATCATCAAACAAAAATGGAGAATAAAAGGTGTTGGAATAGATGATGATTCCGGCAGCCACCATGATGAAGAGACCGATGACGGAGTATATGGGGCGGAGTGTTTTATTTTGCATATTTTTGGGCATATGATTTTAGTTTTCTGTCATTCCTTTTTACCTCTCGTCATTCAGACGCAGGCCGGAATTCAGTAACAATATGGG
>PCSG01000140.1:2286-2949 GCA_002772195.1 Desulfobacterales bacterium CG23_combo_of_CG06-09_8_20_14_all_51_8
GCTTTGTTTCTGGATGCCTATGGTCCGGTATGACGGAAGCGATTTTGAATCTCAAATTACCAAATAATATCAATTGGATAATTCTTAAACGCCTCATCTCTGGCAATCAGAGGGAGTTTTTCTGAAATTCCCTGAGCGATGATCAGTCTGTCAAAAGGGTCCTGGTGATAAAGCGGGAGTTTCATCATTTCTGAAAGGTGCGTCAGATTAATTTGGAGGATTTCAATTTCGTTAAAACGCTTGTATCCAGCAATGCACGCATTACATATAATCCTTGAAGTCATCAGGTGTTTTATCAAAGTCATCCGCCATTTTTATCAATCCTTTGGCGCTGCCGAATTCTCTTTTTCTGGGTTTTTTTGCCAGAGCAAGGAGTTTGGCAATCGGTTGCCCTTCTTGGGTAATGATAACTTCATCGCCATCGATTGTCTGTTGAATAAGGTCGGCAAGGCAGTTTCCCGCTTTTTTGACATCTATATTACGCATAATGGATTCTCCTTATTAATCCGATTCGATAAATAAAATAACAGAGAAATGTGCGAATAGCCATTTGATAATTTTTTTTTTACAAGACGGAATCCACTCTCTTCCCGTCATTCCGGTTTTATCTTCCGTCATTCCGGTTTTATCTTCCGTCATTCCGGTTTTATCTCCCGTCATTCC
>PCSG01000013.1:0-204 GCA_002772195.1 Desulfobacterales bacterium CG23_combo_of_CG06-09_8_20_14_all_51_8
GAAGAATGTCACCTTGGCCGTCTTATCTATGATCTTGTTAGGGATAGTCAAAATGAATTGTGGCGCATGGTTGGTCCTGGCTATTTCGATTATTCTGGTCTCCTGGACAAAGCCGTTTGCGCAGCCGCTGTTGTCGTCCACTATTATGACAATGGTGTGATTGCCTTCGTCTGCCTTTTCCGGCATGAAATCTATGGTGCCGTT
>PCSG01000013.1:244-386 GCA_002772195.1 Desulfobacterales bacterium CG23_combo_of_CG06-09_8_20_14_all_51_8
GGAACGCTGGCAGTCAGGCCAGTGGCCCCGGCACAAGCAGAAGCCGGAGCGGTGATGGTGCAGCCTGGAACGGGATTAACGGTCAGGGTGACGGTATCGGAAGTTGCCGAGGGGGTACATGTACCCGAAACAATGACGTAAT
>PCSG01000013.1:400-569 GCA_002772195.1 Desulfobacterales bacterium CG23_combo_of_CG06-09_8_20_14_all_51_8
TCGCCGATTACAAGGGCTGGAGTGATATAGGTGCTGGCGGTGCCGGCAGGATTGAGGCTGACGCCGTTTTTGTACCACTGATAAGTAAGGCCCGCGCCGGTGGCCTCCACCGAGAATTCTGCCGTGCCGCCTACACATGCCGACTGATCGGTGGGCTGGGTGGTAATGG
>PCSG01000013.1:625-2239 GCA_002772195.1 Desulfobacterales bacterium CG23_combo_of_CG06-09_8_20_14_all_51_8
GCTGCCAAGCAGGTAATCAAATAACTGCCGGCGGTTGAAAAGGAAGCAGTCGGAGTTTGATTTGTTGAAGAAGGGGTAAATGTGACGGTTCCTGGCCCGGTGGCACTCCATTGAAAAGTTGCTGACCCGGCTAAGGTTCCCCCAACTGTTGCAGTAAGATCTGTTGTGTCCAATATACAAATTGTCATGGGCGATGCCGAAACGCTTAAATTTAAAAGTGTGGTGCCCATGATATCGGCAAAACTATAAGTGGCGCCTCCGCCATTACAGGAAACGTATTTAGTGGCTGTGGTGCCGACGTAAATTACTTTGAATGCATTGCATGCACCTTCGGCGGTTAAGCCATTTGGTGTCCCCGCATACACACTTATTGTGACTCCTGCGGGCAGTAACAGCTCAGCATATTTCGCTGCAAAATATATTGTGCCTAAATTTTGGGTAACCTCCACATGGGGTGTTTTTAAATCAAAGAGAATTGTATTTGCGTTAGTGCCCCCTGGAATTGACAAGGTGCCTGAAATGGTAAGGGTCCCCATCGTTACTGTTGTTGTAATATCGTTCGTATCTGTAATCGTATGATTTTCTCGAATGTTCACTGCCGCGCCCGCAGTAGATCCCGTCCCGCCGGGATACGTCGTAGTGGATTGCTCCCAGCCCCCTGTCGTGTAAATATCCCAGGAACCGGGGGTGGTCCAGTTTGCCGGGCCAGTCGCATGAGATCGATAATCGCCGATAGCCAAGCCAAACGCCACCGAAGCGCTTGCACCGATAATTAATGCAATAATCAGCATGCGGGTCATTGTGATTTTTAACGTGTTCATTATCATTTCACTCCCTTAAAATAGGTGCGCCGGGATCGGCGCACGGATAAAAAGCCGTATTTATCCATTTGACGAGGCTGGTTTTACATGAAAAAAATAACCTGTGGCCGGCGATGTCCATCAGATCGGGAAAACAGAAGAAGGAGAGGGGCTCATCGCCGAAATTCGCATGGTTTTCATTTTACCTCACGGACTTTGTATCATACCGGCAATTATTTTAATTTTCAATTGAATTCTGATAAATGTGCCGGAAGGGGCGCGAGGTGTTCGGAAAGGGGACGTTGTTCACAGCGGGCGGTGGATTCGGAGGGCGGGAGAAATTTCGGGTGGATTGTCGTTTGGTGGATTACGCTTCGCTAATCCCCCCAGGTTTCTTACCCGGCGATTGAACCATATCGTGCCCGTCAATTATCGAAAATACACTTTGAGAAAACGCGGTTTGTAAAATCAAAACTACTTATTAAAAACCCGCAAAAATTCCTCGCGTGAAATTCCTGCTTGTGTGAGAATTGCACGCAAAGTTGAACTTTTGATAATGAGATGGTTTGGTATGGTCAATGGGGTCCGCGTACCGTCCGGATTTTCACGCACCATTGATATATGGTTACCCTCACGAACCATTGCGAAACCGAGAGATTCAAGAGCCTGTATCACCTTCCTAATCGGAGCATCAACTGGAAATTTTGACATCAAACCGCAACTTTCGATTCGGCTATGCAGGCTTCCAAAATAGGTGGGTCTATTTCAAAGACATCTTCTCCAAATGTTTCAATATGAAATTTTATCGCAGAGT
>PCSG01000013.1:2312-3377 GCA_002772195.1 Desulfobacterales bacterium CG23_combo_of_CG06-09_8_20_14_all_51_8
GCTTTTCAACGACAATCTTGTAATTTTTCATTGTATAATTCCTTTGTTAAACAGATTTCATCTATATATGCATCATACCGGCAAACAATTTAATTTTCAATTGAATTCTGGCAAATGTGCCGGAAGGGGGCGGGGTGTCCGGAAAGATAACAGCGTTTACAGCGGGCGGGGGAATTGGAGCATTGCCGTCAGGATAGTCAGTTTTAAGTGACTAAAGTGCCTGAAGTTGATGTGTCGTTTCGCTCCTTCATTTTAAAAAAAAATGATACAAAGTCATTAACTTTAGTCACTTTAGCGCACTTATAACTTCCAACTCATGACTTACTTTTGGCTTAGTCTGACGGCTATAGGATCCGGAGGGAGGGAGAATTTTCTGGTGGATGGTCATTCGGTGGATTACGCGAAGCTCAATCCCCCTAAATTTGCAGCAATCTTTGTTGCAGCAATGTCTGCATGTCGCGGCGGCCATCTGCGATAAGATAAACATAAACCTTGTTTTCCGTAATCCGGTAAATGATTCGGTAAGGTTTAAAAAAAATTTCCCGGAAGTCACGAATCCCTAAAGAGAGCAGTTCTTTTGGATATACGCCGCGTTCCGGCAGCTCACTCAGGCTGGCGAATCTTTTTTCGAACTGGTCAAGTACCTGGGCCGCTTTGCGGGGAAAATCATGCCCGGCGATATAGGCGTAAAGGCCGTCAAGGTCCTGAGCGGCGCTTTCCGTGAGAAAAACTTGAAATGCCACTATGTGATTTTCCCGGTTTCTCTTAAGCGATTGAAGGCATCATCTGCTGAAATCACTTTTCCTTCCTCGATCTGACGATTGCCAATCGCTAAAATTTTAAGCAGCGCCATCGTTTCCTGGGTTTGTTCATACGCATCAATGCCCTGAATAACCGCTTTTGCTTCTCCATTTTGGGTGACAATCAGCGGATTCTCATTATCTCCAAAACTTCTTATAATTTCAGCAGCATGTGATTTTAAATAACTGATCGGCTTGATTTGATCGGATAATTTCATCGGTCATCTCCTTGTGGTCCTGTGGCGGTATGGCCTTTATTAGAACC
>PCSG01000013.1:3471-4511 GCA_002772195.1 Desulfobacterales bacterium CG23_combo_of_CG06-09_8_20_14_all_51_8
CGCTTTGGCCGGAACGAATTAAACCAGGTGATGCTCGATTCCCCCTGCTTAATCCTTGTTGTCCATCCGGACGCCTCGAAGCTGATCTCCCGGCGTTCCACCCTGGAGTAAATTTTCAATAATCGGTTGGACATCAGATTTATTGTGTCGATACTTCTTCGCCAGTTGCCGCAAATACGTTTGAACTCATGGGTGTAAACAATATGAGATAATTCGGGATTCAGGGGACATCTCGGCATTCAGGGGACATCTTACTCAATTATATTGGAATACCTCGCAATGATACATTCACCAGCCTGTTTTTACAGCCGATAACGCCACGGCCGGATCATCATTGGCCGAAACTTTGATCAAGGCGCGTTTTTTTATCCCTCATCTCTTAAAATATCATGCGTGCCGACACGTCGCAGTTCACTCTTATTTTTTTCAAAACGCAAGGTCAGACGATATCCCTTGCTAATGCGGATTTCAAATTTATCCGTTCCTTTCAGTTTTTTCAGTCTCAGTGAAGGGTGCCGAAAATTCTCAAACAGTAAATACAATCGACGCGTTCCCGGACCTCGATGGGCAGTCTCCGATAATCATTTAGAAAGGCGTTTGTTCGTCTAATGATCAACGGTGCAGATCTTTCATCAGTGCTTCAAGGCTTTCAAAATTTTGAACTTTTCCTTCCGCGATGTCGACATCGGCTTCCCTCTCTTTTTCCTGCCATTCCTTTGTCCAGAACCACGCCTGATCCCTGGGTATCTTAATCGTGGCAATGGGGATAAGATAAGCGGTACCGTTTTCAACCCGGATGTCGATTTCATCGCCAGGTTCAAGATTCATGGCTGTCATGATATGCTTGGGAATAGATATCTGTCGTTTGCTGCTGATTCGCATTGTTGTACCTCTTCAAAAGAATAATGGGGTTAACCCTTGATTTGTGATTAACAGAGACTTGCGCGTCAACAGGGAAAAATGCCAGCAAGGGAAGGGATATCGCGCCTGAGTTCTATTTGATTATCGCCCCGATTTCATTTTGCCATTTATCATACCGG
>PCSG01000458.1 GCA_002772195.1 Desulfobacterales bacterium CG23_combo_of_CG06-09_8_20_14_all_51_8
TGGACAAGGAAATGCCCCGGGGCAGCGAAAAAATCCATGTGTATTATCTGGAAAACGCCAAGGCCGAGGACCTGGCTGCCGTGCTTCAGGAATTTCCGCAAAAAACCGGGGGCGGCGGCGGAGCAGCCGCGGATCCCAATGTGAAGAAAAAATTCGCCCCTATTTTGTCC
This sequence comes from Desulfobacterales bacterium CG23_combo_of_CG06-09_8_20_14_all_51_8, assembly GCA_002772195.1. Taxonomy (GTDB): domain Bacteria; phylum Desulfobacterota; class Desulfobacteria; order Desulfobacterales; family Desulfosalsimonadaceae; genus SURF-3. The sequence goes on from PCSG01000458.1 coordinate 171, forward strand.
GAGGATGTGAAAATAAGTGCGGACAAGGCCACCAACAGCCTGATCATCGTAGCGGAAAAAGATGATTATGAAGTGCTCCAGGAAATTATCGCCAAACTGGACATAAGGCGCTCCATGCTGTTCATCGAATGCCTGGTCATGGAAATCAACAAAGCCCGGTCGCTGAATCTCGGAACGGAATGGCAGGTCGGCGGCGAAGGCAGCTATGGCCAGTATGACGGGGCCTGGGGCGGCGGTTTTTCCGGCGGGGCGGCTGGCGGTGATGCCGGACGCTTGTCTACGCTTTTTTCGACGGCCACGGGGCAGCCCGCCATTCTTCCCCCAGGAGTTTCCCTGGGGGTTTTCGGAGAATCCATCACCCTCGGCGGCGTCACCTTTCCCACCATCGCCGCCGTCATCAACGCCTATAAAAAAGATACGGACGCCCATATCCTGTCAACGCCTCAGATTCTGACCACGGACAATGAAACCGCCAAAATTACGGTAGGGAAAAATGTGCCCTATCTGACCAAGGCCAGCAGCGGAGACACCAATTACAGCAACTATGAATACAAGGACGTGGGGATCAGCCTGGAAGTCACGCCCCAGATCAGCAAGGACCGTCAGATCCGCCTGGAAATTGTCCTGGAAACCACCAAACTGGAATCCACCACGGATCAGTTCCAGCCCACCACCTTAAAACGCACGGTAGACACGACGGTGGTTATAAATGACAACAACACGATTGTCATCGGCGGTCTCATCGACGACGCGCTGTCTTCCACCGACTACCGGGTCCCCTGCCTGGGGAGCATCCCGGTCATGGGCTGGCTGTTCCGTTCCGTGGGCAAGGGCAAGGAGGAAACCAATCTTTTTATTTTCCTGACGCCCCATGTGCTGGAAGATGAGGCAGAAGCCCAAAAAATATATAAAGAGAAAGCGAATCAGATGAACAAGCTGGAAGAGGGCCGGATCCAACTGTTTGATGAAGAATCCTTTTTATCCGCGCCGAAAATGCTGCTCAACGAATAGGCGTTAAAAAAATGCGCAACCGTCTGTCACAGATTTTATTTCAGGAATTTGATGTTCCCGAAGAAACGTTCAAGGAAGCCCAGCAGACCTGTATAGAACAGAATGGGGTCCTGTCCGAAATTTTGATCAAGAAAAAAATTATCACCGAACATCAACTCCTGGAGGCTTTCAGCCGGCTCTATCACATTCCGTTTCTGCCGAGAATCGCCATCGACGATCTGGACATGGACTTTACCCAGCGGGTATCCATCCAGTTTTTAAAAAAATACGCCATGGTGCCGGTGAAAAATCTGCCCCTTCCTGAAGGCGATGAAGCGTTTTCGCCGGGCATGGGGAAACCGGTAATTCTCATCAATGATCCATCGGCATTTCAGCCTCTGGACGATCTGACCAAAATGCTCGCGTGGGAGGATGTGTTCCTGATCCTTTCCACCCGGGAATCCATTCTTTCGCTCATCAATACGGCCTATGACAGCAGCCGGGACACGGCCCAGCAGCTCGTGGCCGACATGGAGGAAAGCGGATTTGACATTATCAGTGAAATCGAGGAAACCGCTGATCTTCTGGATGACACCAGTGACGCGCCCATCATCAAGCTGGTGAATCATATTATTTCCCAGTCCGTGAAAAACGGCGCCAGCGATATCCATCTCGAACCGTATCAGACTTCCCTGAAAGTCCGCTACCGGGTGGACGGAGTGCTCTACGACCTGCTGTCCCCGCCCAAATGGATGCAGTCAACGCTGACCTCCCGCATCAAGGTCATGGCGAAAATGAACATTCCGGAAAAACGCCTGCCCCAGGACGGCCGGTTTGAGGTGAAGATCGGGGACCAGAGTATTGATATCCGGGTGTCCACCATTCCCATCACCCACGGAGAACGCCTGGTGATGCGGCTGCTCAACAAATCCAATAAACTGTTTCAGCTCCCGGAACTTGGGTTGAAGGACGAAAAACTCAAAATCATTGAACACCTCATCCACTCCTCCCACGGCATCATTCTGGTCACCGGCCCCACGGGCAGCGGCAAAACCACCACCCTGTACGCCATCCTGTCTAAAATCAATTCGCCGGACATCAATATCATCACCATTGAAGATCCGGTGGAATACCAGCTCAAAGGCATCGGACAGATCCAGGTGAATCCGAAAATCGATCTGACCTTCGCCCGGGGTCTCCGGTCCATTGTCCGCCAGGACCCGGACGTGATTCTGATCGGGGAAATGAGGGACCAGGAAACTGCGGACATCGGGGTGCAGTCCGCTTTGACCGGCCATCTGGTTTTTTCCACCCTCCACACCAATGATTCGGCCAGCGCCATCACACGGCTCATCGATATCGGTGTGGAACCCTTTCTGATTTCCTCTTCGGTGATCGCGGTCGTGGCCCAGCGTCTGGTGCGTGTATTGTGCCATGACTGCAAGGAAGCCTATCATCCGGATGAAGAAACATTAAAACAACTGCGTCAGATCAAAATCAACGAAGACCTGGGAGATGACGCAATTCCGGCATCGGACGGACCGGTCACCATTTACCGGGCCACCGGCTGCCCCAGGTGCTTTAACACCGGATACAAAGGCCGGATCGGAATTTATGAAATCATGGTGCTCAATGAATCCCTTCAGAACATGATCATGAAAACCCATGATTCCCATCAAATCATGCGAGAAGCAGTCCGCCACGGCATGACTTCCCTCTATGATGACGGCATCCAGAAAGTTCTGGAAGGCAGCACCACCATTGAAGAAGTTCTCCGGGTGACCCAGACCTGATGATGTCTTTTAAGTTGAAATGTCACCGCCTGACCCCCTTTTTCATCAGTTTGATGGTTTTTACAGCGCTGTTTGTCGATGGTGAAAGCAGCTTTGCCCAGACTTCCCTTGAACTTACCCCCGCGACCTGCATCGGCTACGCGGACTTTTGTTTTAAAAACAGGGACTATCCAGCGGCGGCGGAAGCCTATCAGCAGTTCATCTATTTTTTCCCGGAGGACGGGCGGGTGGCCCTTGCCGATTATCAAATCGGTCTGTGCTGTTTTTATGAAAAATCTTATGACCGGGCATTAAACCGGTTTACCCGGATTCTGGAAGAAAAGGGTCTGATTGGCGCGGGCATGGACAGCGCCTTTATGATTCCTAAGTGTTATCAGCATATGGGTGACACTCAGGCCGCCATCGACCATCTGCTGTATCTTGAGAAGTTAACGGAAGACCCGGATCTTCTGGATAAAATAAACCACCACCTCGGCTGGCTGTATCTTGAGTCCGGTCAGTTCAATGCGGCCCGGCAGACCTTCGCGCGCATCCGTCTGACGGAAAACCGCATCGGGTATGAGACCCGGCAAATCGATGAATATCTGGAAACCCGGGACCGGATTCCCCGGAAAAGTCCGGTGGCCGCCGGCATTTTTTCCGTTGTTCCCGGCGGGGGATACCTCTATTGCGGCAGATACCAGGATGCGCTGGTGGCCTTTGTGGTGAACAGCGCCCTGATGGTTGGCGCGTGGGAGTGTTTTGATGAAGATCTGGAAGCCGTGGGGGGAATCATGGCCGCCCTGGGGTTGGGCTTTTATGCGGGGAATATTTATGGCGGGATTTCAAGCGCGTATAAATACAATCAGGCAAACCGGGCTGAATTTGTTCGTCAGATGAAAAAAAATTTAAACCCGGAGGTTTCCCTGGGGTTTTTTATCCGGGAATCGGCTGCGGGGTTTGCCCTGAGCCGGGCGTTTTAACGCGGAGTTATACATGAAATCCGCTCGGACGAAAAAGAGGCCCGGATAATGTATCGGGCCAGGTTTTCCAACTCTTCGTCATTGTCCGGCCAGAAAGTTTTGCCGCAATAGACGTTGAATCCGCTGTGATGCCAATTCATCATGTTTTGAATAACAAAATCGTTGATCATGCCTTCTTTTTTTGAGCAGCACATTTACTTTTCGACGAAATGCGTCCTCCAGGTCGTTTGACGTGGGCGTCGGCCCTTTGATGAACATGCCGTTTTCATAAAAACACCCGTCTGTGGCGATAATGTGCAGGTGGGGCTTAAAGTTCTGGAAATGACACTATCAATGAATCAATGATGATGGAATATCTCTATTTCGTTTCTCGTTCCATGCCTGAAACATGAGGATATTCCACAGGATGTGATGATATTTATATTTTTTTGAAAGAAAACCGGCCCAAAATCCCCTGACGACTTCAGATTCAAAAAAACCTTCGGTCTTCAACCGTTCTTCAGAAAGCAGTGCTTCGGCCCAGTCCTTTAATGGGCCGGGAAGCCAGCTTGATGTGGGTGCGCCGAATCCCATTTTGGGCCGATCAATCAATTCGGTCGGAATATATCTTTCAAGAACCCGCTTTAAAATCAATTTTCCCTGCTTGGTATCCATCTTCATATAAGGGGGAAGCTGCCATGCAAACTCGATAACCCGATAATCCAGGATTGGATTTCGCAACTCAAGGCTGACAGCCATGCTGGCACGGTCAACCTTTGCCAGAATATCGTCTGTCAGATAATTAATCATATCTAAAAACATCATATGCTGTGCCACATCCGGAATGTCTATTCCCTGAGCAATTTCCATAAATCCTGTGGAGATTTCCGCGCCTTTCTTTAAAATAAGTTCTGGTCTTCTTGCTGCGGAAATCCGGTTGATATACATATCCAGAATATTTTCTGCCATCATGTCGATGGCAATTTTTGAAAGCCTGTCTTCAGGAGACCTTGAAAACGCCTTTAAAATCATCGCGGCAGAGTGGCGCAGGAACTTAGGTAAAGCACGGCTCGCTTTCCAGATCAGTGGACCACGAAAATATCTGCGATACCCGCAAAACAACTCGTCACCGCCATCCCCTGTCAGGGCCACTGTCAATTTTGTTCTCGCTAATTTTGAAATCAAGTAGGTGGGAACCTGAGAGGAATCGGCAAAGGGCTCGTCATATATAGAAGCCAGCTCAGGAACAACGTCAAGGACCTCACGGTCCGTTACGTAAAGCTCGGTGTGGTCCGTCCCTAAATGCTGAGCTACCGCTTTCGCAAATTCCGCCTCATTATGCTGCTTTTGAGAAAATCCGATGGTAAATGTTTTGATCGGTCGTGTGTTGTTCGCCTGCATCAAAGAGACCACAGTAGAAGAATCAATACCGCCCGAAAGAAGTGCGCCCAGAGGGACATCTGATATCATGCGGCTGGAAGCTGCGTCTTTCAGCAGTTCGTGCAGCGCTTGCTCCGCTTCAGCTTCCGTCCCGCCGAATGGCTGCATGATGCCTTTTTCAACGACCTGACGGGCCGACCAATAGAACTCAATTTTTCGATTCAAAGATTCAATGCTTGTTCTTTTTGAAATATCGCCGGGTAAAATCGTCAGCATGGCGCCGGGCATTAATTTGTATGCATTCTTGTATATCGAAAGCGGTGCCGGAACATAGCTGTATCTTAAAAACAGAGCGAGCGCATCCCGGTTGATTTCGCCCAGAAAGCCAGGATATGCTGACAATGCCCTGAGTTCGGAACCAAAGACGAAGTCGTTACCCGCCCAACCATAATACAGCGGTTTTTTCCCGACACGATCCCTGACAAGCGTGAGGCTCCGGTTCTTGTTATCCCATAAGGCAAAGGCAAACATGCCGTTGCATTTCTGCAAAACCCGGTTCAGCCCCCCCCCATTCGGAAATGGACTCGAGAAGCGTCTCTGTGTCACCGTTCCCTTTGAAATTATGATTTTTTTCGATAAGTTCCTGACGTAAACAACGAAAATTATATATTTCACCGTTATATGCCATTATATATCGTCCACAGGATGATTCCATCGGCTGTTTTGCATTGGGAGTGAGATCAATCACCGCAAGTCGACGATGAGCCAATCCGACACCGGCCGCCTGATCGAACCAGACGCCGCTATCGTCCGGCCCCCGGTGAGCCATGATCATTCCCATTTTTTGAAGGATTTTGTTAAAATCTTCATAGCCAGTCCACGTTGATTCTTTTTTTAAAACACCCGCGAAACCGCACATTCAAATATATTCCTTAATTCGTTCATGTCTCCGAACCCACCCGCTCCAAGACAATTTCCGACAATTCCCGGACCCGCAGGGCCTCATCCAAATTTTCCACCTTTAACGTGTCTTCCAGCATGAAACATAAGAATTTCCTTTTGATGACTTGATGTACCTCGGAAATCGTCTTGTATATCAAGTTTGAACAGGCGCTTTATGTCGTGGCGAGTGCGGTGGTGGTTTTCGTAGGGGAGATCGATTATGCCGGATGAACCGATGATTCCTGAAAAATCCTAAAAATCCGTGTCATTTTCACAGGTTTTAGCGCAAACCAGCCCCCGTCCTTTCCGGAGTTTCACCCTTCTCCCTTCATCTCACCAGCTGGTTCATTTCAAAAATCGGCAGCAGGATTGACAATACAATAAACAGAACAATAACCCCCATGAACAAAATAATGACCGGCTCCAGCAACGCGCTCAATCCCACCACCGTGGTTTCCACCTCGTTTTCATAAATGTCCGCGATTTTGTGCAGCAGGGTTTCCAGCTCACCGCTCTGTTCCCCCACCTGGATCATCTGAATGAAAATATGGGGAAACAGCCGGGATGTTTCCAGGGATTTCCCCAGACTCCCCCCTTTTTCCACTTCAATGGCGGCATATTCGATGGAATCGGCGATCAACCGGTTTCCAACGATATTTTTGACGATGTCCAAGGCTTTGAGCAGGGTGACGCCGTTTTCAAGCAAGGTGGCCAGAGTCCTGGCAAAACGGGCCACGGCCAGCTTGGTGGTCAATGTGCCCACGCCGGGCAGCGTCAGCTTTGTTCTGTCATACCAGTATTTTCCTTTTTCCGATTTTTTTAAACGCCCGATGACCGTGACGATGATCGGAATGCCGATGAGAATCACCCACCATCCGGATTTGAGAAGCTCGCTGACGGCGATGAGGAATCGGGTGGGGGCCGGCAGCGCCTGCCCCATATCGCTGAAGATGGATGTAATTCTCGGAACAACGTAGGACAGCAGAAAATAGAGAACCAGCACCCCCAGAAAAAACATGAGGACCGGATAGGTAAGGGCGGAGCGGATGCGGTTGTTCAAGGCCTGATGTTTTTCCGTAATATCGGCCAGACGCTCCAGTACCAGCTCAAGAGTTCCGGATGACTCTCCGGACCGGACCATGTTGACATAAATGTCTGAAAACGTGGCCGGGTAATGGGAAAGCGCATCGGCAAAACTGCTCCCTTCCTCAATAGCGTCCTTGATCTGGGATAAAATTCGTTTGAAAATTTTAGAGCCGGCCTGGGGAATCAGCGTATAAATAGCGGACACAAGAGGGAAACCAGCCGAAATCAGAGTGGCCAGCTGTCGGGTCATCATGGCGATTTCCGATGGTTTGACTTTCTGAGGGAAAAGCTTCGGGAAAAAGGGCAGGGCGGTTTTTTTCCGGGTTTCCCTTTCATAGACTTCCCGGATGGATGTGGGATAGATATTGGCGGCCCGCAATTTCTGCCGGGCAGCGCCGATACTTTCCGAATCAATGATATCGGTCACCATTTTGCCTTTTAAATTCAAGGCGCTGTATTCATAAATCGGCATTTTTGAGAAAAAACTCCGGGATCAGGGAATTGATGAAACCAAAAGGCAAACCGCCGCCCTGTAAAACAAGGGCGCGGAATGCATCAACGGATGATGTTGTTATTGACAAACCCATAGAAACCTTTATAAATTACATCCCATTAATCCCCGACCCATATGATCTTCCGGCGTATTCAGGAAAATCTCAGGCATTGTAATTTATAACTTCGAGAAATTTAATTATTTATTCTGCATTGATTGAAGCATGAAATCAAGAGATTTGAAAGGGTTTGTCATATGTTAAAAGTTGGATTCATCGGCTGGCGCGGTATGGTGGGCTCCGTTTTGATGAAGCGCATGAAAGAAGAAGGCGATTTTAAAGGTTTTGAAGCGCTGTTTGCGTCCACATCCCAGGTGGGACAAGACCCCCCGAATGTCGGACTGGATGCGCCGCCGCTTCAGGATGCCTTTGACGTTAAAACCCTTGCGGGAATGGATATTATCGTCACCTGCCAGGGCGGCGGCTATACCCAGAAGATTTATCCGGAGTTGCGCGCCCGTGGCTGGAAGGGATACTGGGTGGACGCGGCGTCCACTCTGCGCATGAAAGACGACAGCATTATCGTGCTGGACCCGGTAAACCGCCACGTCATCGACCAGGCTTTGGCCGGCGGCATTAAAAATTATATCGGCGGCAACTGCACGGTCAGCCTCATGCTCATGGCCATCGGCGGTCTGTTCCAGAAAGGCCTTGTTGAATGGATGACTTCCATGACCTATCAGGCGTCTTCCGGGGCCGGGGCCAACAATATGCGGGAGCTGATCGGCCAGATGGGCGTCATCGGTCAGGCCGGTGCGCCGTTTCTGAAAAATCCGGATTCTTCTATCTTAGATCTTGATCGCCGCGTCATCGAGACCATGCGTGGCGGGGATTTCCCCGTGGAATATTTCGGGGTCCCTCTGGCCGGCAGCGCCATCCCCTGGATTGATTCGGCCATGGAATCCGGCCAGACCCGGGAAGAATGGAAAGGGGTCGCGGAAACCAATAAAATTCTTCAGACAAGTCGCAAAATTTCCATAGACGGCATCTGTGTGCGGATCGGCGCCATGCGGTGTCACAGCCAGGCCCTCACCATCAAGCTGAACCGGGATCTCCCCCTGTCCGACATCGAAGACATTATCGCCCAGGCCAACGACTGGGTCCGTGTCATCAAAAACACCAAAGAAGATTCCCTCCGGCATCTCACCCCCGCCGCCGTCACCGGAAAACTTCATGTGCCGGTGGGGCGGATTCATAAAATAAACATCGGCCCGGACTACCTGGCCCTTTTCACCGTCGGGGATCAGCTGCTCTGGGGGGCCGCCGAACCTATCCGGCGGATGCTGAAGATTCTCCTTGATTTTCATGATTAATCAACCCGCAAATACTTTGCCCTGGGTCCTGTCATTATTCGTCTTTGGTATCCTTCTGTTTTTTCTGTTCGCATGGAATCTGAGGCTCAGACAGGGCATCCGCCGGAATCAAACAGCCCGCCAGCAGGATGAGGGCCTTTTTGAGAAGATCGTTGAAGGGGCGGATGACGCGAT
>PCSG01000083.1:0-3604 GCA_002772195.1 Desulfobacterales bacterium CG23_combo_of_CG06-09_8_20_14_all_51_8
GGTCTCAGAGCGGTCAACGGACGTGATGGACCGGGCTCCGCCTTTTGCCGTGTAGCAGGAAAAGGTGGCTGTGTAGCAGTAAAGGTTTAAAAAATCTTTTTCAGCAGCCAGGTCCCGGACTATCTGCCGGGTGTTCCGGTGATCGGAAAAAAGCCCGGTATCAACATAGTCCCATGGGTTGACGTAAAACTTCAGGTCCCGTTCGGAAACCAGAAACTTCCGGTCGGTGGTGTCGATGCGCTCATAGCGTCTGCCGTCCTGCTTTCCGGCCCGCCGTTCCTTAAGATGAACATTCTCAGGTGCAACTCCCATGGCTTCGGCAACGGCCTCTCCCATCCGGGGCAGCCATTCCGGCGTGGACTGGGTGCGGGTATATTCACCGATGACGAGATGCCCCGCGTACCAGTCCACCACAGCCCGGATTTCCGGGATGTCCCAGTCATAGAGGCGGAACACGTCGATATTCTGCCGGGCAAAGCGCCGGCGCAAATGGGCATAGGTTTTTTTCACCTTGTCGGCCAGCATCCGGGCCTGATTCTCAAGCTTTGCAATGCGCTTGGGGTCGTTTTCGGAAATATTCATTTTGAAATCTTCGTCTGTTTTTCCGGCTTTCGGCCGGTCATAAGAAACACCGGAAATTCGGCGGGCTTTCCGGTGACGGCGCTTTCGCGCCTTATCACATGGGCGGTGGTCCCTGAAAGCCCTTCAAACCCAACAGCTTCCAGTTGCCTTGCAAAATCATCCCGGTCAAATCCAAAATGGAACACGCCGGGCACGTCCTTATGAAATCCCCCGTCTTCCGCGTCCAGATCCGCCAGGGCAATCCGGCCGCCGGGATTCAGAAGGGCATGAAAAACAGTCAATAACCTTGGAATATCATTAATATGATGGATGGCCATGCTGGAAAAAATAAGATCAAAGCGATCCTCCGACGATTCATTGTTCATCAGATCAATCTGCCGGGGGATGACGTTCGAAATGCTGTTTTCCCGGATTTTTCGTTCCAGCACCGCAAGCATGCTGGCGGACGTATCCACAGCAACAATTTTCCTGACGTGCGGGGCAATGGCCAAGGTGACCAGACCGGTGCCGCACCCGAATTCCAGGGCCGCCATCTTTTTCTGCGGCTCTATCTGTTCGATGATTTTTTCAGCCACAGCCCGGGCCAGCGCCAGGCGGGCCGGCTTTTCCTCCCAGGTGGCGGCGGCCTGGTCAAAATGATTTGTCATGGATTGTGGTTGGGTCATGATTTCCTTCTTTCCTCTTTAAAAAAACAAATGGTTTGTCGCTAAAATTTCATGTATAAAATAAAAATTCACATACCTGAAAATGAGTTGATAACTATCAAAGAGAGTGGGAGCCGGACTTGATTTCCTTATGGAGAAAAAATAATAGACCGCTGATCGATCAGAAAACCCCGGAAGCCCCTTATTTTCTGGCCGCCGAAGACCTGTTTGTTCAAAAAACGCAAACAGAGATTTATTTAAAGCACATTTTTTCCACTGCCAAGGATCTCCCAGGATACGGTCCGGTGATCATGAGCCCGGGGATCTGCAGCAACGCCAATATTTTCCGAATGGACGCCCGGGGCCGTTGCCTGTCGCTTGCCCACAACAATTCCTTTGCCAATCTGCTGGCGGCCGAAGGATTTGATGTATATTTATACCACCCGGGTTACTCCGACCGGGTGCACAACCGGTACGTGAGCCGTCACTGCCCCGGGAGCGTCTATTACAAAAAACGCTACCGCGTATCGCCGGGCTATTCATACGGCGATTTGATCAACATGGAAGCACCGGCGGTGGTTGCTTTTGTCTGTGAACACAGCGGGCGCCGGGAGTTGTCATGGATCGGCTACAGCCTGGGCGGCATGATCGCCTATTCCTATCTGTCCAAACATCCCACCAACCCCATCAAAAACCTCATCACCATCGGCAGTCCCATGGCCCTGAACCAGATTTTTTTCCGGTTCATCCCGTTTATCAATTTTGCATCAAAAATCCTGGGGGCTGAAGAAGATTCACTCCTGGGCAATCTCTCCCAGAACATGGTGCCCCTGACACGGACCATCCGGGCCCTGCCGGACTGGTTTGTGCGGTTTAACCTCATCAGCCCGTATCTGTTTAATCCGCTCAATATCACCAACGCCACCGTCAAAACCATGCTCGGCAGTATCATTGAACCCATGCCCCGGGAGCTTCAGAAATTTTTTTCCAATTTTATCCAAAAGGGATATTCTTCCCAGGAAAAATTCACCCGCTACCTCCATCAACTGCGGCGCCTGAAACGCACTCGGAAAAATTTCCTGTTCTTTTACGGAGCCGGAGATATCATCGCCACCCCGGAAAGCGTATTCCTGGCCCGGGAAATCATTTCCCCGAATGATCCCTACAATCTGGTGGGGGTGCCGAATACCGGTCATGTGGATCTGGTCGTCGGCAAAAACGCTTTCGAACAGGTCTGGAAACCGGCCCTGGAATGGCTCAAAGACCGCTACGCGAAAAAACCCATCAGCCGGTCTTCAATTCCTCAGGAATGACGGCCGTCGGAATGGGGTCCATTTTATGGCGATTGGCCCGGTGAAAGGACCGGTAAATGGCCAGGACTTCCCGTTGCCGCCGGTCAAGGGCGCTTTCGTCCGTTGATCCTTCGTCAAATTTCATAGCCCACTCCAGCTCATCATAGGAGGCCCCGATCTGGTCCTCATCGCTGCGGCTGTCATCAAAGAGCCCGTCCGTTGGTTTTGCCCGGAGGATGCCGTCAATAATCCCCAGATGCCGGGCGAGTTCATACACTTCTGATTTCATGAGATCCGCTATGGGGGACAAGTCCACCCCGCCGTCCCCGTATTTGGTGAAAAACCCCACGCCGAAATCCTCCACCTTGTTGCCGGTGCCGGCCACCAGCAGCCGGTGATGCCCGGCAAACCCATAGAGCGTCAGCATCCGCAGCCGGGACCGGGTATTGGCCATGGTGAGGGGATCCTGAATTTCCGAAGGCAGGGTTTTTTCCATGTCCTGAAAGGAGGCGGTCAGGTCCAGGGTGACGCCGGTCACGCGGGGGAAGCAGCTTTCCAGCCATCGGATATGGTCCTGGGCCAGATCCACGTAAGCGGGATTCGGATAGATGTGCATATTAAGCGCCATCACGGGTTTTCCGGTTTTCGCGCACAGGGTGGACGTGACCGCCGAATCGATGCCGCCGGAGACCCCCACCACAAACCCCTTCATCCCGGATTTTTCACAATATGCGTTCAGCCAGTGGATAATATAATCGATGACTTTTTCCGTTTTCATGATGAATCCGATTTTTCCCCGTTCCTGTTTTTATTAGCCTATACCACAAACACGGAACCGGTCAAAAAGAAAATCCCGCCCGCGAATTCAAAACCAGCCGCACATTTTCGGACTTGTCCCTTCCAGAACCGTCACCTCGCAAGAAAAATTGTCTGTTTTAGTTATTTTTAGTTATTATTGGTGCGATAATATTAAAAATTATAAAATTATTGACATTAAAACGAAATAATTTATAAAAACATACCATTATTAACTATAAATACTTGATGGTGGACTATGATGCGCCAAAGAAAAAAAAACCGTCTTTC